>JACMJO010000060.1 GCA_014380605.1 Fimbriimonadaceae bacterium
AATTCACACGCAGGTGAGGAAGCTCAGCCTTGGAGAGAGAATGAAATGCGAGTTGGTCGCGGCTCTGCTCCACGGTCCGCGTGTGGTCTTTCTCGATGAGCCAACGATCGGCCTCGACGTCGTCAGCCAAAAGCGGATTCGCGACTTTCTAAAACAACTGCATCGAGAGGACGGTTGCACTATCATTCTCACTAGCCACTACATGCAGGATGTTCAAGAGCTTTGCGACCGGGTTGTGGTCATTGATCAAGGAGCCTTGATCTTCGATGGAGCGCTTGATGAGTTGTCAAACCGCTTCTCCGACTTTAAGCGCATCCGATTGACGTTTCGCGAACCCCTCACGGCGAGCCAAGTGGAAGGCTTCGGTCGGGTGGTTCAGCACGAAGAGGGAGGCACGATCATTGAAGTGCCGCGACCCGAGACCGCCGCCGTTGCATCTCGGATTCTCCAGGAACTCCCGGTCGAGGACGTGGCAATCGAAGGAGTCGAGTTTGACGAAGTCATCCGGGCCCTGTTTAGCCATGAAGAGAGTAAGGTTTCTTGAGAAACGTAGCCTCGCGGTAAACTACCCCTAACTTTCACGACAGGAAAGGGAGGTTTGAAGATGTTGGAACAGGATTACCCGACGCGCTATGACGCGTCGATTACCGAGCAGAAGTGGTACGAGGCCTGGGAGCGGGATGGGCTTTTTCAGCCTGAGGAAAACTCGACGAAGGAGAGCTTCGTCATCACGATCCCGCCTCCCAACATTACTGGCTCGCTCCATATGGGCCATGCGCTCTGCTATTCGATCCAAGACTTGGTTGGGCGTTACCATCGTCTGAGGGGCAAGAATGTTCTGGTCCTTCCCGGCCAAGACCACGCCGGCATCGCGACGCAAAGCGTTGTGCTCAAGCAACTCAAGAAGGAGGGCAAAAACCCCCTGGAGATGGGTCGGGAAAAGTTCGTGGAACGCGTTTGGGAGTGGCGCAAAGAAAGCGGAGACACTATCATCCACCAGTTCCGCAGGCTCGGGCATGCGTTTGATTGGTCCCGATCTCGGTTTACCCTTGACGACGAGTATGCCGATGCTGTCCTGAAAGTATTCATTGACTGGTTCGACCGCGGCCTAATCTATCGCGGGCTGCGAGTGGTGAACTGGGACCCGGTTCTCAAGACCAGCGTTTCCGATATCGAGACTGAACGCAAGGTCATTAAGGGCAAGCTTTATTACATTCGGTATCCGTTTGCGGACGGATCGGGCGACGTAGTGATTGCAACCACCCGACCCGAGACGATGCTCGCTGACGTGGCCGTTGCTGTTCATCCCAGCGATGTTCGGTACAAAGATAAGCTCGGTAAGAATTTGATCCTCCCCTTGATGAATCGGGAAATACCCCTAATCGCGGACATCTATCCCGATCCCGAGTTCGGGAGTGGTGCGGTAAAGATTACGCCTGCCCATGATCCCAACGACTACGAAGTGGGCATTCGTCACAGCTTGGAGATGCCGGTTGTTCTGGACGAATCGGCAAGAGTGAACGAGAACGGAGGTCCTTACGCGGGCCTGGACCGCTATGAAGCCCGTAAACGGATCGTAGCCGACCTGGAAGAGCAGGGCTTCCTTGTAGAGATCAAAGACCACGAGATCGCCCTGATGGTTAGCGAGCGCTCGGGAGAGGTGATCGAGCCGCTTTTGAGAGAAGAGTGGTTCGCCAAGCAGACGGAACTTTCCAAGCCCGCGGTCGAGGCCGTGAAGCAGGGCAAGGTCAAGTTTGTGCCCGAGCGCTATGAGAAGATCTTCCTAGACTGGATGGATAACATCCGGGATTGGAATGTAAGTCGCCGCCTGTGGTGGGGCCACCGGATTCCCGTCTACTACGCTGAGGATGGCTCATCCGTAGCCGCTTTGAGCTGGGAACAGGCGGAGGACAAGTCGGGCAAGAAGATCGTGAGCCAGGACGACTATGTTCTCGACACTTGGTTTAGCAGCGGCCTCTGGCCATTCGCCACTTTAGGCTGGCCTGAGCAAACGAACGATCTCAAGTCCTTCTATCCCACCAATCTGCTCGTCACCGCCCAAGAGATTCTCTACCTCTGGGTCGCAAGGATGATCATGATGGGCTTGGATCGAGTTGGCGACATCCCGTTCCATCAGGTGTACATTTACGCGACGGTTCTAACGGAAGACGGAAAGCGCATGAGCAAGAGCCTGGGTACCGGCGTAGATCCCATGGCCGTGATCGAGAGCGTGGGAGCGGACGCGTTAAGGTTCACCTTGCTTAGCCAAACTGGCTACAACCAGGACATTCGGTACAGCGAGAGGAAAACCGAAGATGCCCGCAACTTCTGCAACAAGATCTGGAATGCGGTTCGGTTTGTGCTTCTGAACGTGGAGAAAGCTCCTGCTGAACCTTCCCATCTGGAGGACGTGGACCGCTGGCTGCTTAGCAGGCTTCATGCGACCGAAGAGACGGTTCGGAACGCCTACGAGGCATACGACAACCAAGCTGCAGCCCAAGCCCTATACAAGTTCTTCTGGAACGAGCTGTGCGACTGGTACATCGAAGTCTCCAAGCCAAGACTAGCTGACCCCGCAACCAGGGAGACGCCCCAATGGGTGCTTCTGACCTGCATCGAGGCCTTCCTTGTCATGATGCATCCCATCATGCCCCACCTCACGGAGGAGGTCTACTCACGACTCCCAATTGCGAACAAGGCCCCCTTCTTGATGAGCGCAGCATGGCCGAATCTGGATGAGTCCTTCAAAGCGCCCGAAATTGAATCCAAAATCGAGCGACTCTTTGAGGTAGTTCGCGGACTTAGGGCATTGCGAGCCGACCTTGGATTGGCAGCAATGAAAACAATTCCTCTGGCCTTTTTCGAAGGAGATCTCGCCGGAGGTGAGGACGTACTTCGATCTCAGGCTTGGTTGGAGGGCCTCCTCAACGGGAAGCCGACCAACGAAGGGTTCATCTCGACAACCGTCATGGGCGTCGACCTTCACCTTCCGATCGGCGACCTGGTTGACCCTGAAAAGGAACAAGCCCGTTTGATCAAAGACGAGGAGAAGTTCGCCGCCGATCTGGCAAAACTTGAACAAAGGCTCGACAATCCCGAGTTTGTGAGCAAAGCCAAGCCCGAAGTCCTCTTGCGAGACCGAGCCTTAGCCGAGGAGCTAAAGTCTAAAATCGCCAAGATTGCCGACCGCAAGAAGCTGTTCGGCGGCTAAAGGTTCCAAGGGCTTTGATTCATGGCAAAGCCCTCTGGCCCTGCCTCAAACGTAATGTCGCCCTGCATATCCGTCCTGAAGACGTCCACATGCCTTCTCAGAATCTCCATCACGCTCTTATGTGGGTGATCAAACCGGTTGTCACGCCCACAACTCACCACCGCCCAACGAGCCTCGATAGACTTGAGGAATGACTCCGAGGTGGAGGTGCGACTCCCGTGATGGCCCACTTTTAGAATCTGTGCCCGCCAGTCCAGGCGCTTCTGAAGCCGCTCCTCCGTGGCCAAAAACGCATCGCCCGTCAAAATGGCGCTTGACCTGCCGCTCTCCAACCGAACAAACAAGCTCCCTTCGTTATCGTTGAGCCCTGGTGCCCATTCTGGAGAGACGATCTCCAGCGAGGTGCGGTTGAAGCGAACCCGACTCCGATCCTCAACCCAAACGACTTCGCCAACCGGCACGCCCGCCTCCTTGAGCCACCAAAGCAT
Source organism: Fimbriimonadaceae bacterium (assembly GCA_014380605.1). GTDB lineage: Bacteria > Armatimonadota > Fimbriimonadia > Fimbriimonadales > Fimbriimonadaceae > 55-13. The sequence goes on from JACMJO010000060.1 coordinate 3,700, forward strand.
CTCGCCGTGTTCCTTGAACCTCGCCGAAGCCACCACCTTAGCCATGGGAAACCGCCTCCGAATCGCCCGCAAGCCTCCCACATGGTCTGCATCTGGGTGCGTCACCAAGATCAGGGCAACGTTGCGAATCCCCATCTTGCGAAGCTTCGGCAGGACGATCCGTTCTCCGGCGTCGTATCCCTCTCGAGTCTTTGGCCCAACGTCGATGAGAACGGTGGTCGAACCATCCTGCCAAACCGTGCAGTCTCCCTGGCCAACCGAGAGGAAAGTGATCTTCACGGGGCCAGGGCCGCTCGCGCGGGCCAACAGCAGCCCTCCCACAACGGCCAAACAAAGGAGAAATGCGATGAGACTAAGCCGGGCGAACACGTTCCCTCACCAAAAACGACAGCAGAAGGTAAACGATCAAAAGCCAATATCCGCTGAAGAATCCGCCCGCCAAATCTACTTTTATTAGGTTACCAAACAATCCTAGTACCCAGTTTAAATAGGCACATAGAGGATCAACCAACCCCGCCATAAGGATTTGCCCAAAACCCTGCCATAGATGGGAAAGGGCAAACGCACCAATGCCCCCGATAACCAGCACCATAACAACCGGAACAATGATGAGGTTTGACGGGATCGCCATGATCGACACGGTCCCAAAGTAGAAGAGCAAAAGCGGGAGCGTCGCCCAATAGGCCACGTGGGTCGTTTGGAAGGCATCTTTGGCCTGCTCGGCAAATGCCGCCAAAGCCGTCTTGGGCACATGATCTTTGATCGCCCCAAACAACCCAAACGCCGCAACGGTGAGAAAGGAGAACTGGAAGCCAAGGTTATAGACTCCCATCGGGTCGATGACCAAATAACCGGACGCCGCTAAGGCAAGGGAAGAGAGTAAATCCCCTTCGCGATTCCACCAATAGGCGATGAGCCCAACCATGGACATCACGACGGACCGAATAATCGCCGGCTGAAGTCCGGCCGCGGCCGCATAGAAACCCAGGATCAACCCGAGCGCCACGATTCGGGCGGGGCGGGGAATCGGCAGGAACCCAAGAAGCCAGTCGATGCTGATCGCCAGGATCAAAACATGCAGGCCCGAGGCACTGATGATGTGGATCGTTCCGGTGGATCGAAGGCTCTCCTCCTGCTCGTCCGACAGAGCTCCCTCCACATTGAAGCAAAGCGCGTCAAGAATCGCCGCTCGTTCGGGCGCCAGTGTCCGCTGGCTGAACTTGATAAACGCCTCGCGCACCTGCAAAGCCATCCGGGACCACGAAGGACCCTCGCTCAAAACCCCAATTCGAACCGGGCTGAACCGCCCAACAATGCCCTTGCTCAGCAAGTAAGCCTCTGACCCCTCTCTTAATGGCTTCACCAAGCCAGCCACTCGCAACTGATCGCCTAGGCTTCGGTCGGCTTGCCGGGCATCGGTGACGACCAACCGATGCCCTTGGACCTCGATTTCATAAGCGATCCGGTTCGGATATACCCGTGGAACCGAGACTATCCTCGCCTCGGACTCTATATAGCGAGTCGATTGAACTCCCTTTTGCGGAATCGCTGGACTGAGCAACGCTCCGATAAGAAACCCAGCACAGAGAACAAGGCATGGCCTCGGAGCCTTAAGCAAAGCAAATAGAGGAACCAAGAGAATCGCGTTCCAGAGATACTCACGCAGAGTTAGACCGATCAATAGCCCGGCAGTAAGGCTCAGGAGGGGTCGATTACGAAGAACTTCTCCCATCTGGCCAATTCCTCAATCGAGCCTCGGCAATATCCTGAATCGATAGGCCATCCTGGTCTTTCCGAGGAGTGTTCGGACGCTTCTCCGTTGGGGTATCCGGGGCGTCTTTCAGCGGCCTGACTCCAAACCTCAAGTTTGTAAAAAGTCCATGTTCTTTAGCCTTTTCTTCTAGTTTTTGGAGAATCTGATCCTTCTGCATTCGGAGCTCTTGCGCCCACGCCGAGCCCTCGACCGCAATCCACAAAACCCCATGATCGTAGCGGTCTGGACAAGATCTTGCCGCCATCGACTCGCCGACGATCGCCGGCCAATCCTTGAGAACTTTGTGGGCCCGAGCCGCTCGAATCACCTCGTCTCGACCAATCGCCGGACTGAGCATATGTCCAACTTTTCTCATAGTTCCTTGATTGATCCTTGAGTTACTTTGAATAGCTTTGCCCGGCTGAGAATCTCGTCCCCTGCCGCAGACGCTTCCGTACAGGTTAGCACCGCCTGGCCCGCTTTGGAAAGGACGATTTTCACGAGATGGGCGCGTCGATGTTGGTCCAGGTCCGACAAGATGTCGTCCAGCAAAAGCAAGGGCGGAGTGCCTTCCCGGTCCTGGATAAGGGCAAGGGTCGCCATCTTCAGCGCGATAACCGCCGTTCGCTGTTGACCTTGAGAGCCAAACAGCCTAGCCTCGAGGGAATCAACGCTGATCTCAAGTTCGTCTCGGTGGGGACCCACTCCGGTACTTCCCCTCGCGATGTCTACGCCCCTTCGCGACGCCAGGCTCTCCAAAAGCAACTCATAGGACCCAGCCTCATCCTGGACCTTGTATTGCAGCCCGATCGCTTCCCCCGCCCCCATTTCCCGATGAACTTCTAGGGCGAATGGAGCCAGATCATCGACGTATTTTGTGCGAGATGTTCGGATTTCCGCTCCGTGTTGGGCGATCTGGTCTTCCCAAACCTCGAACGCTTCGGGCGGGTTATGCCGCTCCCGAGAATCCCTCAGCAAGGCGTTCCTTTGCTCCACAGCGCGACGATACAGGGTGAGGTGGCGAAGATATGCCGGAGACAGGGCAGAAAGCTCCAGATCGAGAAAAAGCCGCCTCTCAGCCGGATCGCCGCGAACGATCTCCATGTCAGCCGCGCTCACGCAGACGCACCGGAGCCTTCCAATCACGTCCGAAGCACGGGGAAGCACCAGTCCGTTCAACAGGGCCTTCTTCTTCGATCCTCGCTCTAAGACGAAGCTCAGTTCGGTGCGGGTTCCCGACAGGGTTGCTGCCACAACCGCTCGATCCTTGCCTTCACGAATCGCCTCCTGGTCTCGTTTGCCGCGAAGGAGTCTAGTGGTCGCCAACAGATAGAGAGCCTCTAGAAAATTCGTCTTCCCTTGAGCATTTTGACCCGAGATGATGTTGAACCCTTGACCCAATTCAACGGCCTGCTCTGAGTAGTTTCGAAAGTCGCTCAGGGAGACCGATGACACCTTGCCTGGAGAGACGCTTTCCACCGTCTCCGTATTCTTTAGGTCATCGATCATTTAAGAATTACTGTTGTTATTAAGCAAGGTCAAAATGGTGGAAAACCCTCAGGGATACTTCGAAAATACAAGTTTGGACACTGCCCATTAGGTTCAATCAGGTTAAGGAACCATAAAGGGGCAATGTGGATAACCGAGTGGATAAACGGATCCGAGTACAACTTTGAGAGGCATGGTTTTACACACATTCCTTTCCTTGAGTGGTTCTCCACTTTCTTTCCACAACGATTACAGCAGCCCATGTTCGCGACCGTAGCGCATAACCGCCGCTTCTGCCAGGTAAAGGGGATGAACATTGGCAGCCGGCTTTATTCCACGTTTAGCGGCAATCGGTTGGTAGACCTCCCTGACAAGCTTGTTTTGAATCGTGACCGGTAACTCCGGAAACCGATCGGCAAATCGGCGAAGGGCATTGTATTCCTCAATGGTCATACCTCTCAGTTCGCCAATGTGAGCCTCCAGAGGATGGATTCCCGCAGAGTGTGGAGCAGGAGTGAAATATGGAGCCGCCCGCTTCTCGTGGATGACGACGGTGTTGGCGATCAGATCTCCAAACCTTTGAGATTTTGGCGTACAGAACATCGCGAGGAGCCCCATGAAATAGGAGCCGGGAAACATGTCGGCTGGCCGCAGAAGGTTTCTGCCAATCGCCGCTCCAAAAGTTATCGGAAGGCCGCTGGCCATGCGCACCCGAATGCCACAGGCTTTCTTTCCTAGCGTCTGGCCGTTCCACAGACCCTCGAAGAGAATGAAATAGATAAAGAAACTGAAGGTAATCGTAATCAAAACGATCACTTGCGCGATCGTTTCACTCACTGATCCGATGATTGTGGCAACGAGAACGGCGATCACGATATCGAGCGTAGTCACGATGATTAAATCAAGAATGTGAGCCATGATGCGGCTCCCGATTCCCGAAAGTCGGTAAGTTATGATCGTCTTCTCGGGGCTAAGCACCGCGAGGTCGTTCTGCACGACCCGATGCTACCCGGGAGGCGTTGACGACGATGGTTCCAACAAAGCGGTTTTGGTGGTTAGTGGCCCTTGGGTTACCCGTGGCGGCAATCGCGTATCAAGCCGACCAGCCGTTCTTGCTATGGAGCTACAACATCGTCTTGCTGGCGGCAACACTGGTGACGGCGCGTCTTTCTCCTTCGCCAAAGTCCATCCTAGTCAGGCGCAAGTTTGACCCTGTGCTGTCGGTCCGTGCGGCCAATAAGATCACGATCCAGCTTGAGAACGAAGGTCTGGAACCCGTGCGCGGCTTCATGCGGGAAGAACCGCCTGCTGGATGTGTTGCGTCTCGCCAAGACTTTCCCCTGTCGATCAAGCCAGAGTCGATCGCCGAATATGAATACTTCCTGACCCCTTCCGAGCGGGGCTCGGACTACTTCCGAGGCACCTACATGCGGCTGAAATGTCCGCTTGGCCTGGTCGAGCGACAGGTGAAACTGAACACGGAGCAGCCAGTCCGAATCTATCCCAACATCCTTGCTCTTCGTGAGTTCGAATTGCTCAAGCAACAGGGGCGATTGCGCGAGATTGGGATTCGTCGATCACGAATGCGGGGCCTGGGTACAGAATTCGAGTCCCTCCGCGAATATGCCGAGGGTGACGACTACCGAAAGATCGACTGGAAGGCCAGCGCCCGACGTGACAAGCTCATTGTTCGCCAGTTCGAGCAAGAGCGAAACCAGGCTGTCATCATCGTGATCGACGTCGGGCGAGGGATGCTTTCCGAAGTCAACGGCGTCCGAAAGCTAGACCACGCCCTGGATTCGTGTTTGATGCTGACCCATGCAGCTGCCATGGCGGGGGACTTTGTCGGGCTCTTGGTTTACTCCGATATCGTCAAGCGATACATACCGCCGAAGAAGGGTCGAAGCCAAGTCGGCATCATCATCGAAGCCCTGCACGACCTTGTGGCGGAGCCCGTTGAGAGCGACCCTAAGGCCGCATTCTCTTACCTGGCCGCAAGGTGGAAGCGGCGAGCCCTTTTGGTAACTTTCACCGACTGCGAACACCAGGAAAAGGCCTTGGAATTGACAACTGCGCTGGGCCCGTTGGTCAGGCGGCATTTGGCGCTTATCGCCAGGGTTTCCGATCCAAAGTTGAAAGAAGCCGCAAACGTTGAGCTTGACGAAGTTCGGAGTATGTACCAACGAGCCGCCGCCGCCCTATTGATCAAAGACCGCAAAGAGGCTGGCGTTGCCCTATCGACCGCCAACATCCACAGCCTAGAAGCCGAGCCCCAGGATTTGGCGTCTGCCTTGCTCAACTACTACTTCATGGTCAAAGAGAAGTCGATTCTCTAGCGACTAGCTCTTCGGCCGTATATTCAGCTTCAACGCCGCATAGCCGTTGATCTCGAAATGCTCGATCCTCAGCTTGTGCTTGCCACCAAGTTTCACATTGGCCGTGTACTGGGTTGGGCCCTGGTACTTCCAGGCACCGGTGATGATCTCTTTGCCATCCAGCCAAACTCGGGAGCCGTCGTCGGTGGTGAGTTCCATCACGTACTCGCCGGGAGCAATGTCCAAGTCTCCCTCGGCGATCGTCGCGAACTTGTCGTTCGGGAGACCCTGGGCAAACGCTCCGCCTGAAGCGTAATCAAGCTTGTCGGACTTGACGGTTTTGAGCGGCTCACCAGCGAAAATCTTCCGAAGGTCGGCCTCAACTGGATTCGAAGTCCCAACCGCGGGATCGACTTGCGTTTCCCACTTGAAGAACTTGATCGTCCAGTCAATGGGGATTTGGAAGAGGCTGTGCCCGAACTTCACCGGTTTGCCCGCCGGTGTCACGATGCCTCGGTAGTCGGTAGTCGCCGCTCCCACATATTCCAGGACCAGGTCTATTTTGTTGGGCTGTTTGCCCAGGATGGTTGCGCTGACAAATCCGGGAACAGTTCCTTCAGTTGCGGAAACGGAGGTGTAGCCGGTCTTGGACACCAATCGCCACTTACCCTTAGGGCCAAGGATTTCAAATCTTTGGGTCTTGGATGGAGTGCCCGTTATCTGATTTCCGTTCGAGTCAAGCCCGACTCCTCCGCCAAGCGCAGTTGCCTCGCGAGGCCACAACAGCGGCGATTTGAAGTCGTAGGGTCCCCAGTGGTCAACCAACATGTATCGCCAACCGCGTAATTGGTCCTTCTTGAGGAATGGATTCATGCCACCCGTCATGGGAGCGACACTGAACGCTTGGGCTTCTTTTGGCACGGAGGGCCTGGAATCGCTATTCCAAGGAGCCTTGATGCTGGGATGAGGAAGCCAGGAAAGGTTGAAGCGCTTGGCGTAGTCGGAGACATCGCCCTGGTTCAACGAACTGGCTGGACCAAGTGGCGCACGTCCAGCATTCATCGCGTTGTCCGAAACAGTGACCCCGGCAGGAATCTCGGTTGCTGACGCTTGCGCATTGATGCGGTTCCTCGTGACTCTCAGATTAGCGGCCTTAGAGCCGGTAAGCGTCAGAAATTTGCCAGGGTTGAGAATCTGGTTGCTGGATACATCGATGTTCAATGTGTTGTTAAGTCGAAGCGCATTCGCTTGAGTGTCCTCGAACAAGTTGCCGGCGATCTTGTAGTTCATGCTCCGCGTGTCCCGGAACTTGGGGTAGCCCCAGTTGGGATCTTGGGGTCGATCGTTGAACCACAGGTAGATTGCCTCGTTGTCCCGATAGAATCGGTTTGCGCTGATAACGTTGTCCTGGCCATGCTCGATCGCGATGGCTTCGGCGTTGTAGCCGAAGACGTTGCCGATGATCTTAGTTTCGTAGCTGTACCCGCCCCAGATGCCGTGCCAGCACTCCATGATCAGGTTATTGACGAAGTTGTTTCGGCTGAAGGTGGCCTCGATCCCATTGGTCGGCGCATGGCTCCAGTCGTTGCCGTACAGGAGGTTGTCATTGCAACCTCCCTTGCCGTTGTCCATTGTGGATTGGCCCGCCCAAAGGAAGAAGCCGTCGCCGCCGTGAGTTACCGAGTTGTAGGCAAAGATGTTCTTGTTCGACTGCTCGTAGATGAGGATTCCCGCTGAGTCTTGGCCCCGGTTATAAACCCCATAGGAAAACCCACGGAGGCACCAGTCGATTTTGTTGTGCATGATCCGGTTCTCACTGCTGAGATACATGCCAATGCCGAGGGAGCTTAGGAACGAGAAATCGTTGTTCCAAGCCTTGCCGCGGTTGGACTCCATGATCATGAGCCCGTTCTGCCCGCCAACCGCCGTACAGCCTTTGACCTCAAAGCCGTCGCATTTCCGAAGGTAGATGGCGGCGCCGTATCGAAGCCACTCGTCCTTCTCGTTGCGGTGGTAGCTCATCCAGTCCGCTCCGTCCTCTTTGTCTAGCGTGCTGAGGAGACGCTGCTTCCAGTTGTATGAGAAGTCGCTGTTGATGATTTTCAGACCAGGAGCGTTCCGGGCCTGCAGACCGATCTTGTAGCCGTGGATTTTGGCGTTGAGGATGGTGACGTTCTTTCCGGTCACAAAAACGCCGGTGCCCCTTCGCTCGCTTGGGTCAGTGGTTGCGGGTGTGCCTCGCAAGACTGCGCCCTGGAAGTCGACAACCAGGTTGTCGCCTTTGATGTAGATCGATGCGTCCTTCTGATCGTTGTACGGCGACGGAGTTGGGATGGCATATTCGGCCTTCTTCACCTGACCGCTTGCGGTGATCGTACGCTGGCTTTGCAGGTCGAAGGTCTTGGGAGTTTGAAACGCCGCCGCGGCGAGGACTGAACAAACAAAGAGACTCATAAGGTTTCCTCTCAGGCTACCAAACAGTTTCCGCCAATAATTCCAAGAGGTGATCTCAGACCATTACTCGTTAAGCAAGAGCACCTCGCGAAGTTGAACCAGGGCAAGCTGGGTGCATCGCTGGCGAATATCCTCGCGATTGCCTCGCAACCGGTGTTCCCTGACCTCGACACCCGTTGGTCCAGCCAGACCTATGTAGACGAGCCCTACCGGCTTACCATCTACATCCGCACTAGGCCCCGCATTCCCGGTGAGCGAAATTCCGTAAGTCGACTTCAATTTCTCCCGAACATTCTCCGCCATCGCCGTTGCCGTCTGCTCGGAGACCGGACCAAACTCGTCAAGCATTGACGCTTCGACCCCCAGCAGATTCTCCTTCACCCCCAGATCGTAGGTGATAACGCCCCCCAAGAACGCTTCGCCCGAGCCCGATACGCTCGTCAACCGTTGTCCAACCCAGCCTCCAGTGATGCTCTCCGCAACC
>JACMJO010000061.1 GCA_014380605.1 Fimbriimonadaceae bacterium
CCCGCCATTTGAACCGTGCCCTTAGTGGCTTTGTTCTCCGGCTTCGTTGTCGGCTTGGGTTGAGTCTTGGTCGTTTGGGCGGCGCCCATAGTTGCGAGGGCCAGACTGAGGGCCAAAATTGTGGTGACGTTCTTCATAGCTCTTTCCAAGTTGCTATGCGAATCTGCCTTCCAAGTTCATTTCGAGACAGATTCAGTTGGGGCCAAAGGACCTGTGCCTGACCAAGGAGTGCGAGTCCGATGGCCCACCGTCTAGGTCTTTGCGCGCTTGTAGTGCATCTTCAGAACCGTCGTCCAGGCTCCATCCTTACCCTTGCGTTCTGTCATCCACTCCATTTGATCTTTCTGAATGTCGAAGTAGGTGATTCGGCTCTCTGGCTCTTGTCCCTTCGGAGTCCGAAAGACAAATCTGTCTCCCTCTTTGCCGCCCTCCAACAAAACATAGTTCGAACCGCCATCGACCCAAGTCTGGCGCCACTTCAAAAGCTTGCGGTCGTAGGCATTCACGCTCATGCCCCGGTACGAGCCCATTGTGAAGTGCTCCGAAATCATCCCGCCTCCAAACTCCTTGCGGATAGAGTTCCGACAAGGGCTCTTCACCCAACTTCCTTGGGCATCGCGTGACTCGAAAACACATTCCCACTCCCCGACCCAAAAGTCCAGATCCCGAGTGTGATCGACCGGTTTTTGGATCAGGCCCGAAGCGATAAGCGGTATGACGATCAGAGTTGTAACCACTTCGAAAGCCTACGACGGCAATGCTCCGCCCATGTAGAACAGTTGCAGGGACTACGCTAGAACAGTTACCAACGAATCTTCGCCGGGAAGAACTCGGCGATCAGCTCCTCGTAGTAGGGTCTCAGCCTCTCAACGTTCGGCCTCTCATCCACTTTCGAATACAGGTCGTACTTGTTGAACTCGATCACCCAGGGCATCATCGCCCGATCCTGGTCGTTCGCCAAATGGCTGTACGCTCCTTCGCGATGCCACGGATAGAACGAGTGGTACCGGATCATGTAAAGCGCCTCGATCGGCAAGTAGTCCTTGACGACGCCGAACAGGTACTCGTCGTGCCCGTACGAAAGGTGAACCTTGTCGAAGCCGCAGCCTGGCTCATATATTCCGTTCTCGGTTTGAAATTGGGCAACCTGGAAGCCGGGATTTTCCGCAAAGAACTCGGAGAAAACGATCTTGTCGGAATACCTACATCCAACCGGGAACGTGTCGCCCACAACTGCCCATTGAGGCTCTCCAAAGAGGCACAACACCTTGCCGAGGTCGTGCATAAGGCCGGTCAAAATGAACCAGCGGGGGTGGCCGTCGGCACGAATCGCCTCAGAAGTCTGCATCAGATGCTCAATCTGAGTGGCGTCGGTGTCCGGATCGCTATCGTCGACCAAAGTGTTGAGGAACTCCATAGCCTCCCAAACCGACATTTCCCTTTTGCCGAGCGCGCCATACTCCGCCTTCTTCGCCTTCACGAATGCAAGGGTCTGGTTGACATGGTTGAGTCGATAGAACTCCTTGACGCTCGGCCGAACCTCCGCCTTGTAATCGCGGAACTTGTGATCCTGGGTTGGGTATCGCTCAAGCAGGTCGTCTTCCCAATGGTCGAGCGACTCTAAGGGAGCGGCGGCGGTCTGACCGAGGGCTTCCATAATCCAACTATAGCCGGGCAAAGCGCAGGATCGCGTCCCATTTTTGTCCACTACTAACCTCAATTCTTGATATGATCGACCTAAGCGATGCTGACGCTCCCTACGCTTATCTTTCTTGCCGCCGGCAACGCCCCGGTAGACACAAACATGAAGCAGCCCGACGAGGTATTTTTGACGTCCCCCAACAGGCGGATTCATGTTCGCTTCATGGAATTCACGGGATCGTCCTTTCCTCCTCGGTGGCTGGCTACTTACGATGGTAAACCCCTCATCGAGTACGGCCAACTGAGTCTGTCCCTAACCGAGACGGGCGAAATCTTTGGGGGCAAAAAAGCTCGCTTCCAAAGAAGCAAGCCCGTGAACCGCGAGATCGAACTGCTGTTTGGTAAAGCCAGTCGAGCTCGCGACCACTATGAAGAGCTCCGCCTGGAATTTGAAGCTGGTGAAAACCTTACCGCCAGCATTGTCTTTCGATGCTACGACGATGCGATTGCCTTCCGATACGAGATTCTCCGACAGAAGTCGACCTCGCGAATTACGATTAAGGACGAGAGCACTTCGTTCAGCCTGTCTGGAAACCCGACTTCCTACGTCCAGTACCTGGAGAACTACAAAACTTCCCATGAGCACAACGTTTCAGAGACTCCTTACCAGGACATCAAACGC
>JACMJO010000062.1 GCA_014380605.1 Fimbriimonadaceae bacterium
ATTTTGTCGTCCTTACCGGTGCTCATCAAGAGGGATCGCGGATGGTTGAAGCTTAGCTTCTGAATTCCTCGCTGATGCTCCCCATAAATCATCTTGACTTGCTTGCCGGTGCGGGCATCCCAGATGAAGATTCTTGCCGACTCATCGCCGGAAGCAATGAACGATCCATCGTCGCTCCAGGCAACCGCGTAGGCGGTTTGAGGGTGGCCTTGGAAGGTGCGGATCGTTTGGAAGGTTTTTGCGTCGATGATGCGGACGGACTTATCCTCCAGCGTGACTGCCAAATGACTTCCCGATGGGGACGGGGCATAGGCAAGAGGACGGATTCCCTGCATTTCGCGCAGGCGCTTGACGCTGAAGACCGGCACCGCGACCGGTTTGGCCGCAGCCTGGCCAACGGCCATGGTAACGAGAGCAGATAGGGCGATCATTTGTTCCTTCGTGAACTAATACGATTGTGACGCATGGCTTTATGAGCCGATTCGGCGGCTTCTATCTTTTTACTCTCTTGATGGGCAAGATGTTCGTATTACAGGTCTTGTACGTGGGTTCCTGCCCACGGCTACACGCTTCGCGTCGACGTAATGTGCAAGAATCCGGCCCGGGATGGGAGATCGGATCAAGAATTGGCGGGTCGACTATGGGGACGGTGAGTCCCACGAAATTTCGGTGCCGCATGCTTGGCGTCTGGATGTCGATGTTAGATTCGAGGGGCCGGTTGTTTACTCCACATCTTTTCAGGTTCCCCGCGAACTTTCTGTCCTGAGGTTTGACGGGGTCAGCTATGAGGCGGTGGTTTCCATTGATGGCGAAGCGGTCGCTACGCATCGAGGGATCTGGGATGCGTTTGAGATTCCTCTAACCGCTTGGGCGGGTCGCAAGGTCGAGGTTTCGGTTGCGGTCACCAAGAATGGAGGCGAGCGGTTTCCGGTCAAAGATGTGGCAAGCGGGTTCTTGCCCTACGTCTATCACAGTTTTGGCGGCATTTGGGGGCTAGTGGAGGTTAGGGTGGCGGGCGGCGGGCGTGAGGCGTCAAGTCTCGAATCAGATTTCACGCCCCACGCCCCACGCCTCACGCCCCGTGTCTCTGTCGACGGTTCGCTCATCTATGTAGACAACGAGCCCTTCTACGTTCGAGGCTTGCTCCATTGGGGTTGGTATCCGGAGCTGGGCCATCACAATGCACCGGAGGAGACAATTCGTCGCGAGGTCCGAGAAGCCAAGAAGCTGGGTTTCAATCTGGTGAAGTTCTGCCTTTGGGTTCCGCCTCATAAGTATCTGGAAATCCTGGAAGAGGAAGGGATGCAGGCCTGGTTGGAGCTTCCTCTATGGGACCCATCCTCAGATCTCGCTCGCCTGGCAGAGATTAGTGAAGAAATAGAACGGATCGTGCGGCAATACCGCCACCACGACAACATCATCATCTGGACGGTGGGCTGTGAGCTAAGCCACGCCACGCCCGCGGAATACCGGTCTTACTTGGTGGATCTCGTTCGAAACTTGACCGGGAGTCCGCTGGTAAAGGACAACTCGGGCGGGGCGGAGATGTATGGCGGGGATTTGCGGGAGTTTGGGGACTTCTACGATTACCACCCCTACTGCGACACGCCCTTCTATCCATTGGTTCTTGACTCACTCTTGCCGGGAGCCCGAGGGAAAGAACCGATCCTCCTCGGCGAATTCAACGACGCCGATGTGCATCGGGATTTGGTCAAGGTTCACGAGGAAATGCCTTACTGGGCAAGCGCGATGCCGGAAATGAACGCCAAGGGCGTCCGCTGGCAGTACGATCTTCCCGGCTTGCTAGCCACGAATCCGTTGGCGACGGGCGACGAATACGAACGGCACCAACGTTTGATGAGTTCGACGCGATCTAAAGCATTGTTCATGCGAAAGACGGTCCATGAATGGGTTCGGGCCCGCGACCCGATCTCGGGTTATGTGATTACCGGCTGGCGCGATACTCCAATTTCCTCGGCAGGGTTCTTCGACGATTGGGATCGGCCACGTTTTTCGCCTGAGGAGTGCCTGGGTTGGAACGGGCCAGACGTTCTGTTCTTACTTCCAACTCGGCGCCCCCCGTGGGTGGATGGAGGGAATCGGCCCGGATGGCTCGATTCGTATAACCACTTCACAGGGCAGGTCTTCTTTAAGGTGGGAATTCACTCGGAATCTGGCCTGGAAGGCGGGTTGGTCTGGCGGATTCTGGATACCGACGGATCGACGGTGGCCCGGGGAGCCGAGGGTCGGCTCTTTGCTGGGCCCCTGGAGGCCTTCCAGGTCGGGCAGATTTCCTGGGATTGCCAGATTCCTGGGTCGTACGAATTGCAGGCTGAGTTTGCAGGGGCGACGAACTCCTGGCGATTTTATGTTGAGTCCAAACCGGAGTTTAAGGGTTGGGCGTTAGAAGATCCTCGCTACAAGCTGGGTACCAAGGCATTTGGGACGGGATCCAACAGAGTCTTCTTCCATATCGCCGAATTGCGTGGCGATGAGGATCGGGCCGTTGCGATCTTGGATGGCGTGGGAACCAAGCCCGTGCCGTTCTGGCGTGAAGCGGGATACGAGTTCCTCAGGGGGGCTCCGTTTGCCGAGGAATGGGAACGGCTGCTGGCTGTGTCCGGAGATCGAGCGCTGGACATGGAGATCCTAGCGGCGATTCTGCCAAAGGAAGCCAAATACGAAATACTGATCAACCGGGTGGACGTACGAACCTATCATGAGGCGCCCGTAATGGTTCGCGCGACTTGGGGCGGGGTAAAGGCCGTGCTGACGACCCTGCGTCCTCATGGAGGGCTGGGAGTGCAGCCGAGCGGTCTGGACCGAAATCCTGCGGGATGTGCGCTCATGACAAAAATGATGGAGCTGACAAGTTGACACGAAGGGAATTCTTAGCGGTTTCGGCAGCGATTACGTTTGCTCCCGCAATCGCAGTGGCCCAGAAGGAGGACTTCTTCACGGGTCGCGACGTGTTTGCGAGGATCATGGATCAAGCGAAGGCTGGCCAGTGGCAAAAGCTCCAAATGGGAGACTTAGTCGGGCAGGTCGCAAAGACCTTCATCGGAACGCCCTATGTCGGGCACACCTTTGAAATCTTCGACGACCGCGAGGTCTGCGTCATCAACCTGAAGGGGTTGGACTGCGCGACGTTTTATGAGGCTTCTCTTGCCTTGGCCCGCACGATTAAGACGGGACGCCTTACCGAATCAGAATTCCAAAAGCAGACAACCCGAATCCGCTACCGGGGAGGCAAGCTAAAGGGCTACGTAAGTCGGCTTCACTATGCGATCGACTACTTCCACGATAACGAAGAGAAAGGTATCGTGCAGACGATCAGCGACGACATTCCGGGGGCATTGCTTTACCCTCGCAAAATCTCCTTCATGACAAAGAATTTCGAGAAGTATCGGCAACTGAAGGCAAATCCAGCGCTAGTTCCAGAGATCACCAAGACTGAGGACGAGATCAATTTCCGGCGGAACTTCTACATTCCGAAAGAGAAAGTCGGGGAAATAGAAATCCTCCTAAAGACAGGCGACCTATTGGGCCTTACCACCACGACCGAGGGCTTGGATGTGTCCCACACCGGGCTTTGCTATCGCGATGAGACGGATACTCTTCGATTCATGCATGCGTCATCAGTCAAAAAAGAAGTCATTCTTGATGGGCGGCTGTCGGACTACCTAACAAAGTCCAAGATCAACGATGGAATCATCGTGGCGCGCCCCCTAGAGCTGAGCTAGG
>JACMJO010000063.1 GCA_014380605.1 Fimbriimonadaceae bacterium
CGACGCCCTCGACGCCAAGAGCTTCGACCACGTTTTGAATTCAGTGGTGGTGGAGCCAGTGGTTCAGTTCACGTTGTATCTGAAGGTGAAATACACGACCGGCGAAGTTCCGAAATCGGTCAAACCTGCAAAACCTAAAGGGAAGGGCTAACTCACCCACACTCGCAGTGGCCCGATGGCTTGGAATCCTGCCGCTAGAGCATGCTCCAAGTCCTCGCCGCGCTCGTAACCGACGATCGGGTAACTCGGGAAAGCGAGGTGCGCGACTCCGGGCAGATCGCGCCAAAACTCCGAGCCATCGATCCGACTGAACGTGTTAGATAAGCCGACCACGGCGTCGGTTACGTTTAGAATGCATCCTGCGACCATTTCATCACCCTGATGCGCGGCCATAAAGGCGGCCGTGGGGTCGGCGAGCAAACTTGGCGAGAATTGGCGTGGTGCGTTGTCCGCTTCAGAGTCGCCGAGGGCCCAGCCCTGTTCCCAGGCCAAAAGGCCATCATCCGTCGCGATTCTCTCCCACCTCAGCGCCGTGGAACCAGGCGCGACGTCCCTCCATATCCAGTTCGCCTCGAACAGGCACTTGTAGCCCAGCGAGTTCGCATCGATGTCATAGAATCCGTCCTTAAACCCTCCTGGCATCTCTTGCTTCACCGCCTCGATCGCGTTTGGCTGGAGGGTGGTGAGGTTGGAGTGATAGCGAGGCGGCGTTCCCCGGCAGATCCAGAGTTGGTCGGTGAACTCGGTGGGTTGGCCATGGGCGCGACACATCCCATCGCACCAGAGGGCGTTGTTCCGAGCCGCCAGCTTGACCTTGTCCGTGTTCGTCACAGGCGGATTATGCCTGCTTAACCCATTCTCAACAGTTCGCGGATAAACTGCGCCATCTCAATGGCAGATCGCATCCTGGTCCGATTCAACACGAAAGTCGCCGACGATCCCGAAGGGCGCGCGTGGAGGGTGCTGGTCAATGGCGTCGAGACCCTGGCCCACAAGGTCCATATCGAGGTTCCCTGCGAATCGATTACTGAGCCCATCGCAACCGGCGAGATCAAGCACCACTTTCTTTGTCGCGGCAGGGTGAGGTGGAGCCAAGATCACGTGGCGACGGTTGTCGCGGTTAGATCTGTTACCTAAACTTGATTCTTGGGCCATTCAAGCTAGACTAACCTCACAATGATTCTGGAAGGGGTCGAGTTTCAAATGCTTGGATATGATGCCAGGCGCATGGATCCTGACTGGCGCAATCAAAGGTCTGGTTGCGGTTGGGACTCGTTTCTCATACGGACTGACATCGAGTGCCCGCTCTCGACAGACGACGCGGTTTGGGATTTCGCCCTTGATTGGCATGATCCAAAGGTCGTTAAGCCAGATTGGACAGGTCCCTTTCAGCATCTATGGGAAAACTTAGCGGACATGGAGGTGGCGTTGACCAGGCACAAAAGCCTCACGTCTCAACCTTATTGGGTGATAGGAGTTGCGAGAGCAAGAAACGAGAGCATTGAGAACAGAGGTACCAGTGAAGGGCCCTATACTCACTTTACGAATGACCAAGTCAGTCCAGCGTCTCCTGCCGAGAACTGGACACTTCTCGGCTACGACGTTTCGGATTACTCTCAACTCAGTGGATTGATGAATTGTGGCTATGACGAGTCAGATCGGGACCGTATGGAGTACTTCGCGCCAAAGCTGAATCCCTTTCACCTCTTCAGCGTCCTCTCGGTTGCAGAAGAATGCCGCGGATGGATGGATAAACGAGTTCAGGAGCACGCGCCGTTTTTCGTCTACGCCCTGTTTAAGATTCGCGAAGAAGCGTAGGTCAAGGATGTCGTAGGAAGGTTAGAAGCGATTGGATCATCGCCCTCGCAAATAGTCAATCACCCTACCCATACGGTCAATCCGAATGACACGGTGCCCGCCCGGGGTCTTTGGGAGTCTCCAGACGAGGACAGTCCATGAGCCATCTGACGCTTTTCGAGGTTGTTCGAACTCGGCTTTATCGATCCATGTATCGTTCTTCTGCACCGCCTTGCGGGCGATGGCCAGAATGCTTCTCTCCTCGGAAGCCCCATCGGAGGCTTTGGTGGGCTGCCACCAACCGGTGGGCGGCATACTCATTTTCCGAATCTCAACTCGAGTACCCACTTCCACGGCGTAGCCCATCTCGGCCGGCGAAGCTACCCAACCGTTGAGGAAGCCGTGGGGTGGGGTCCAGAGTTTCACATTCCTACCGTCTAGCCAAGCCAAGCACCACTCGGCGTGATCAAAGATCGACGTTTCCTTTTTGGCTTCCTGATGCTGTCTTGACAGGCTGTCAATAACCCAGACCTTGCTCACAATTCCCTTGGCAAACGCTAGAGGGATGCCGGCGACCTGGGTCATGGCCATCTCATATCTGGAGAAAGGGTTGGAAGCGCCTTTGTTTGGAGGCACCCATACGACGAACTGCATCGCGTTGCCCCCGCCAGGATGATCGACGAAGGCTAAGCGGTTTCCCGCTACGGTTAACAGTGACGGCGTCCCGGAGCTTCCGGAGTCCCACCAGTGTTGGCCAAGACTCCGGACGAACTCTAACTTATGGCGTTGAGTGAGCCGCCAAAGCTCGACGAGCATGATGTACTGATCCTCTCCTTTGGCCCTAGGAAAAGCTTGCCTTTCGGTTGCAATCCAATCACCCTGCTGGGCGATCATCAGGAAGTGGCGCCTTGCGGGTGGGAGAATCTGCTTTCCTTCGTATTGCAGGTAGGTGGTTTTCCTGCGCTCTTCGTAATTGAGAGCGGCGGGTTTGCCCAAGATTAGACCAGTGCTGAATCCTTTGGCAATTGGCTTGCTGGAGCCTAGCCTATAGAGTTCAGATCTGCTCCACCCACTGACGACCACGTGTTTACCGTCGGGCGAAGCGATGGCGCCATTTTCATGGAAGTTTGTTTTGAACCAGACTGGGTTGCCTTTGGCGGGCCAGATGCGGAAAGTCGCTCCGTTTTCATCTGGAAAACTGGTCGCCACCAAGTAACGCCCAGACTTTCCCATGGGTGAAACCCAAATGACATTGGGCCATGGGATTGTCAGAGTAGTCTGATTGAGGCAGGCGGCGACAAGCATTGCGAGCATAGCAAGTTACTAGAAACACTAAAGGCCTAGGAAGCGTTTCTTTACACGCGATTTATCCAGACAATCCCACCTCCCGGAGGGATTTCTAGAACCTTTGGATCTCGATTTGGAACCTGGGGGCGCTGGATTCCAGGTTCTAGGGAACCTGGGGTGCTTGGATTCAAATGAACCTGTTCCCAAAACGGGGTTTGTCGGAAGGCGACGGCTCGGTCTTTGACTTGGGCGATCTCGGTGGTGGCCCAATCGATGGTGAGCCCGCCCATCTGGACGAAGAGCGGCAACAGCTTAGCGGTGCGTCCCGCGAGTTGGATTCGTTCAGGGATCAGTAGGTTTTGATCTCTGCCTCGGAGATGGAACGATTTGGGTTCCTGGTCCAGGTTGATCAGGCTGATGAAGCGGTGCGACCACCGGTCTCGGATTCGGTGGACGAGCACTCCTCCTTCTTCGGCATCGTGGGTTACTTCGGGCGTCGCGCCTAGCGCTTGGGAGATGCCTTTCCAAAGGAGCGGGTGCATCGGGAGCTCGGTGGAGACCACCGTGACTTGGCCCTTGCCATGAGGAATCACTGCGCCGACTACAAGATCGGTTTGGTGGAGGCGGAGGAATGCGGTTCCTCGGCGGATGCGGAATGGCTGGACCTGCCAGACCCGGATTTCGGGTTCATCCTTGGCCCAAGCCTCGCCCACCAGGGAAGGGAAGTAGGAAGGGCTGCCCTGCCGAACGGGTTCGGGCGTGATTCCCAAGAAGTCGAGCAGAACCGTAGCGGGTTCGCCAACCAGGTCCTCTGTCGGGAGCTTTCCATAGAGGAGGAGGTTTCCTCCGTTGGCGACAAACTCAGCGAGACGGTGCTGGACATCGGCGGGGAGGCAAGGCGCGGTGGCTAAGGCGATCGCCTTGGTCTCTTTGGGAATGGGAGCTTGGAGGTTTACGGCGGGGAAGCTTAGGCACTGTGACATGAAGGCTCGGACCATGCCTTCCAGCGGTCCCCTTGCAGACTCCAGCTTTGCCGCTAGCGCCTGCATCGGCGCGGGCTTCTTGATGTCGGTCGAGTAGTAGTCGGGGACGAATCCGAGGGCGAGTTCATCTTGCTCCTCATGCATCTCGGCAAGGAGGTCGCCGACCGCCAGAAGCGTTTCATTCGTGCGCTTAAGGGCGTGATAGGTGGAGTCTAGGCGACCTTCCGGGCCGATGGGGGCGGCGAATCCGTGTCGATTTCCAGTTGTGCCGACTCGGGAGTTGCCGTCCTGCTTTGGCTTCTCCAACATCGGATTGTGGCCCCCGGCGAGGAGATAGTGGTTGAGCATCCGGTTCCCTTGAACCACGCTCAGGCGGGCTTTGAAGTCGGTTGCGGCTCCCGAATAGCGGATGGCACCGCTCTCGCCGTAATCGCCGGTTCCAGCTTCAAATTCTACGGAGGAAAGGGGCTGCTCGGGGTGGGCTGTGCAAGCCATAAAGGCATTGAGGAAATAGAGGTCGCCTGCGTTTTGGCGCGTGAGGTCGCCTAGATAGTGGTCGGAAGAGGGCCAGAACTCTTTGGATTGGTTATAGGCTATGTAGCACTGGCTGATGCCGATGGGGAAGGTGGTGGCGCGGCCGCCTCCGCTTCCGTGGAGGTTGATGATGAAAGGGACATCCTTGACACCGCTTGCTTCGGCGAATTGGCGGAGCTTGGCGGCGTATTGGGCGTAGCGATCGCGGGTGAACTCGGTGTAGTCTTGGTGGAAGTTGAGGGCTCCGGGGAAGGTTCCGTCGCGGAGGTAGCCCGCTCGACCGATGGGGTCGCCGAGATCGAAGGGATAGCGTTGGCGTAAGTCGGGGCCCGAGTGCTTCCTCTGTGCCCACTCGGCGAATTGGCAGAGCGTGTCATCGCTCAGGTCGGCTTCCTCGGTCCAGCATTGGAGCATCCCGATCTCGTTGTCGAGTTGGACAGCGATGATGTTGCCGCCTCTCGAATCCAAGCGGTCCCGGATGATCGGCATCACGGCTTGGTACCAGCGCTCGGTTGCCTTCAGGAAGCCTTCGTCCAGATAGCTCAGGTTTTTGCTTGTCGCCTTTTTGCCGCCCCAAGTGGTGGGGATGGCTTCGGGATGTTTCGTGTAAATCCAGTCAGGAATGCCCTCGTTCTTGACCTCGGCCATGATGAATGGTCCGGGGCGGGGGATGAACCACGGGCCAGCTTGCTTGCAGAGATCGATGAATGCGCCGAGGTCTGTCTCTGGGCGTCGAAGGCCAGCGAGGTCGATCTTGCCCTCGGCTTCCTCGTGGAAAATCCAGGGGATGTAGCTGGCGATGCAGTTGCATCCCGCTTGCTTTGCCTTGTCGATCCGGTCTTGCCAGTCAGATCGCTTGAGTCGGAAGTAATGCACCTCTCCCGAGAGAACGAGGACAGGTTTTCCTCCGACGATGAACTTGCGATCCGAAAAGTGCGCCATTGCCGGATAGGATTGTACAGGACGTTTTGCAGAACCGGTTCTGCAATCTGGATTTCGAGCTACTTCTTAGAAAATTCGATGCTTGCGGCCTTCATGGCTTGGACAAGTTTGGCCATAGCGTTAGGGCCTATTCCATGAAGGTCCACGATCTCCTTTTGGGAGTGGTCTTTGAGTTGCTCCAGAGTGGCGACTCCAATGCTGTCGAGAGCGCGTTGGGCGGGGGCTGAAATCTTGGGGAGGTTGGTGGGCATTGGGCTATACGTGAGTGATCCAAGCTTGGATAAGGGCGGTGAGACTTGCCTCAGTCGCCTTGAGGTCTTTGGGATTTAGGGTGAGCAGGGCACGGTCTTTGGCTTGCCATTTGAGGAGCCCATCGGGATCGTCAATGTTGGCAACCTCCGCATCGGCTTTGACTTTGGCGCCCAGGTGTAGGACGAATTGAACCTGATCTTTGACACGCCAGTTGAAAGTGGCGAACCACTCGGTGGTTTTGAAGCTAAGCGAATTCCATTTGATGCCTTCTTCGATGTCTGGGCTTGCTTTGAGAATGATCTGACGCACGATCTCAACCTCGTCTCGGAGTGGGTGCTTGAGGTCTTCAAGTAGGGAGTCGACGGTTTGAGTGGGGATCATGGGTGGCTTCAGTATATAGAGCTTGACGGCATGGGGTCGGGATTGTCGTAGAAGTCAAGTTCTTCAGACGTCGGGGGTTGGAAGAGCCGCCAGCCCTCCTCCAACTCTTCGCGAGTCATGATGAACGTTGGGTTTGATAGTTGGGCACTGCGTCGTAGGATTCTTTGCCAGAGCTCTTCGGACGAAGCTTCAAGGTAATGAAGCTCTATTCTTGCCCCAAGCCCTAGCGCCCCAAGGGCATAGGCGTCACGTTCCTCGCTTCCCCAGAACCCGTTTTCTAGGATCACAGTGAAGCCCTGTTGGAGGAAGGTCTGGGCCAGGCTCCACTGCAGGTTTTCAATTGGATCGCGCAAGCGGTCGCGTTCAACCTTGTCCAAGGGATCGGCGAGAATCTGCTCGATCCATTCGTCGGGGCAGAGGCGGATCGCGTTTCGCTCAGTCTCCATCTGCCTAGCGAGCGTTGTTTTGCCAGATCCGGGGAGTCCGCAGATGAGAATCAGCGTTCCTTTAGGATTTGGCGGGATACTCATGCACCAGTCCGCGCCATTCATTCAAGGGCTGATCGTCCAAGATCAGATTTGGCTTAGGCAGGAAGCCTTGAAACAGTTCAAGAATGCCTAACTCGCGGGCCGAATCCCGTGCGTAGTCGGCTCCTCCACTGCTCCAGAGATAGAGGATGTTGCCCTCGGCGTGCAGGCTCTTGATCCTTTCGAGCGATCGAGGCATCGGGATTCGCTTGGTTCCGGCAGTAAGGACTAACGTGTCATCGACGTCCACAAAAACCACCATTGCCGAATCGTACCGTAGCCTTGAAAAGTCAAAACGGCTTCCATGCCGGTTGGGGCCAGTGCTTCGACCAATTGGTGGCGATGGAGAAGGGGCTCTAGGTGCGAAGTGCAGAGAACTAGGCGCTGAGTACGCAGAGTGAAGTGCGGAGGCATTGATTGCCGATATTCTAGTGGCGGATGTTTGACTTTGCATTGATGCGCGGTTGGAAGTGGCTTGACCAGGCAAAGCCGATGATCATGGTTGACGGGCGCCATGTTAATCTGAAGGAGCCTGGAGTTGTGTCGGGCGAAGCAGCGTATGTGGTGACGGTTACCGACAAGAATCTCGATGCCATCATCGACAAACTGGATGTTGAAGCGCTCTTCGTGTATGAAGCGCGCATCACCGACGTGACTCCGTTCACCCGCCTTCGCAACCTCAAGCATCTGAGGATCGAATGGGCGGTCAAGTTATCGGATATTAGCCCTTTGGCAGAGCTTTCCTCTTTGGAGTCTTTGCACCTTTCGGATACGCCAAAGATGCAAGATCTCAGCCCGGTTGCATCCCTGAAAGAACTCCGGGATTTCGTGTTCGAAGGTGGAGTTTGGAATCGCAACACAGCGACTAGCCTGGAGCCCTTAAGCGAGTTGCCAAAGCTCGAGGAAGTTCACCTCTTGAACCTAAAGGTCTTGGAGGACGGCTTGCGTCCCTTAGCAAAATGCCCCTCGCTTAGGAAACTGGAAGTATCCAATCAGTTCAAAACTGAGGACTACGCCTACCTTGCCGGTGTGAGGCCAGATATCGCCTGCCAGCACTTCGCCCCGTGGGTTCCGTTATCGGACGGGATGGTGATGACTACCGGGAAGGGCAAGCGGATACTCCACCGCATCGCCGACTACAGGCAGATCGAAGCGGCAGAGGCGGGCTTCGAAACGCTTCGTCAGAAGTTTGCCGCTCAGGGTATCGACTAGTTCATTCCCGCCCACACGACGTCGACATTCTCCGCCATCAGGAGTTCGGAAAGTTGGCCCACATGGTGCTGCAAATGGCGGAGGTTGAGCATGAGTAGGTCTAGCTTGGGCATTTTGTAAAGCGAGAATCCAGAAGTCTCGGAGTCCAAGTCGAGGCAGTCTATGGCGACATCGACGCCCTGGTCCGTCAGGTTCAAGAAGGTCAAGACTTCCGCCTTGGAATACGTTGGCTCGACCGACGGATTGCCCCAGAGAACGGGAGCATCCTTGCGATGCTCGGTCCAATGCTTAAAGCTTCTTGCGCTGGGTTGGAGATACCGGTCGGTGTAGTAGACCGCGTGATAGGCGATGCGCCAGAAGTTTCGCGGATGCTGTCCGGATGCCCAAAGGTCGTCTGGGCACCTTTCGATGCATTGCCGAAGCATTTCGAATCCGTAGTGATGTTGCCTCTTCAGAGCAGCTTTGACGTCCACGATGGGAATTCTACGAGCCATAGCCGATTGAAAATAACTGAATTAAGGAACGTCCGGAGAAAAACGGTTTCCGCAACATTGGTGCTAAGCTTTTTCCGATGTCAAACGTTCAGCCTGTTCCCGATGGTTTCAACACTCTCACGCCGTACCTGATCGTCGATGGAGCCGAGGCGGCCATCGAACTCTATCAGAAGGCGTTCGGCGCCGAAGTCATCAGCGTTCACAAGATGGCAAACGGCAATGTGATGAATGCCCAGCTCAAGATTGGGAATTCTATGTTGATGCTCAACGACGAGTTCCCGGATTGGGGAGCGATCGGTCCCAAGAAGATCGGGAACACGGCGGTCACGATTCACATCTACTCGGAAGACGCTCAGGCCCTGTGGGATCGCGCCGTTGGTGCCGGATTGGAGCCCAGCATGCCCATCCAAGTCCAACCCTGGGGCGACCTTTATGGCAGTCTGAAGGACCCCTACGGGCATAGCTGGTCCATTGCAAGCCACGTGGAAGATGTGCCCGAGGAAGAGTTTGAAAAGCGAATGCGAGAGATGGGAATGTAGCTTAGCGCTCAGGAAGGATGCCTAAGCATTGAGGTCTTTGCCAGCCGCGACAAGCTGAATTACGAGCGGGCCCTGATCTTGTTGTTTTTAGCATCATGGGTCACTTCGGCGAGTCCAAGGGCTTCCATCAACGGCGGAATGTAAACTCCGAACCGACCACGAAGGCCCTTCTTTAGGCCATACCATCCTCCAACTGGGTTGTCCGTGGAGCGCCCCCAAGCCTCAACGGTTCCTTCTTTTGCTTCTTTTTGCTCGTCCGAGCCTCCGAGGTCCATCCAGTCGCCATGTGCCACTAGCATCTGATGAAGATCATCCAAGCATCGGGCATTGTAAAGAAGCGTCGTGGAACCAACAACGCAGACGATGACATCCTGACCATCCTTAACGTCTCGATACATTTTGTATTCCGAGGAGCCGGGAGGAGTTTTTAAGCTCCAAGGATTCTCTTTGGTGCCGAGCTTGTCCATCATTGTGTTGATTATTGCTCATGTCTAGGCTGCCACTATCGCACGTCGTTCGCAAAAATGGCTCAGAGGTCCCAGTTGATTGAAGGCCAGCGCCTCATCAAACAAGGTAGTAGCCAACCTTCTATGCGACGTCGATGGTCAATCTGGAACCCTTTCGACCACGAAAAATGGCAGCATCGCGCGAAGTGAAAAACCTAAGAAATCGTAGATCCTTCTTGCGGAAATGTTGTCAGACTCGGTGTGAAGGAAGGCGGCGTCGCCTTGATTCTCTATGTGGTGAATCAAGTGGCGAGTGAGGCGGCTCGCGTAGCCTTTTCCGCGATGGTCGGGGTGGGTGCAGACGGCGCTGATCTCTTGGTGGCCCTCGAACGCCATTCTGATTCCTGCCATTGCCCAGAGTTTGCCGTCTTGAATGAACCCAAAGTAGTCCCCGAGCTCAGCGGTTCCTTGCCGGAAGTAGGCGGGATAAACGAGGGCGGTCAATTCTAGCATCTGCGGAAGGTGAGCGGCATTTAGTGGTTCCGCTTCAGGATCAGGTTCCAGGGAGCCTGGACTCTGGTCCCACACGTACTGGGCGATGTCGAAACTCTTCTGAATATCCCACCCCTCCCAGGAACCTGGATGAACATTCAGGATTCCAATGCGCTCAGGAACCTGGACCAATTCCAGCAACTCTCTAATCGATTGTTCCGAGGCATCGGGAATACCAGCAAAAGGCGCGATCTCGCGCGGATAGCGACGCGCGTTTCCTTCGCCTAGCGCAAGGTGGGCGTGCCGTGAAGTTAAGGAATGCCACATTGGATTGTTGAGCGCAGTCATTTTGGGTAGGGCTGGGAGGTCTTCGCGGGCGATTGGCGACTGTATGTCTAGTTGTGCGCCATGTTAAGCGGGCCTGTCAAAAGCGTAATCGCGGCTGGAGTTCAACATCAAGAATGAGTGAACTGTACCACTCACTTTTAGGTTCACAGCCCGACATACGCAAGCGAAGGTAGGCTCGATTCAATGGAACCCACTTTTGATTTCGGGAGTTTTCCCGTGCTTGAGACGGAACGCCTTCAGCTTTGCGAGTACGACGTGAAGTACGTAGATGATATCTTTGCCATTCGAGGCGACCCGGAGGTTCAACTTTATAATTCGGAAGCGCACAAAACGAAGGAGGAAACGATTGAGTTTATCGAGGAAGAACAGGAAGCTTTTCGAATGAAACGCGAATTGATTTGGGCGCTGAAGCTGAAGGAAACGCTGTGTGTCGTTGGTTGCGTGAGCATGTTCGATTGGGATCGTTACCATCGACGGGCTCAAATCGGTTATGACCTTGCGAAAAGTTGCTGGGGGATTGGCCTGGCTCAGGAAGCGGTCGGGGAGGTATTGCGGTTCGGCTTTATGAATATGTCGCTCAATCGCATTGAAATATGGACTTCCACCGCGAACGCCCGGTCGCTGCGATTAGCGGAGCGCCTCGGATTCACTCGCGACGGGACGCTCAGAAAGAGAATATTGGAGGACGACGGCCAGTTTCACGACGGGACGGTATACGGCCTGTTGCAGAGCGAGTGGTTAGGAACTATTTCCAGTGCCAAGCATCATCGCCCAGCAAAGTCTGGATGAAGTTCAACTGGCCGCTGTGGTACCAGAGATGGAGGCTCATAAACCGATAGCGCTCGAATCGCGTTGTTTCTCCACCATCGTGCTGGATTGGCGATTCGAACTCTTCGGAGGAGAATGTCTCGGCGGTGCTGAGGATCTTCTCGGTCGACGCCTCAAAGGCCCGCATCACATTATCCTTGCCACGGAAATCCTCGGGAGCTTTGATGAATCCCCCTTCTGGCCAATCGAACGGTTGCTCGCCTCGGATCACAATCGCGACGTGCTCGTTCACGAGATTGACTTCATAGACGATGTCGGCAACGGTTCGCACCTTATCGCCGAAGCTCTTGCAAAAGGCTTCCTCCGGGAGAGCTTGAAGGTCTTGCAGAAAGATGCGACAGGCACTTTTCAGGCCGCTTATAGCAATTGGCTTTGGGTCCACTTAGAAATCCTACCAGCCAAGTCTCACGCTAGTGCTTGGGAACCGACGGCATCGCCATGAGTTCCTTCTCATACTTCTCGCCGTTCTGCAGAAGCCATTTGCTCATCGCGTCGCCTGCTTTCTTGCCATAGATTCTGTGCGAATACACGACTGATACACCAACGCCGCTGTTCATAACAAACCGGGCGAAGGCGGCTTCGATGAAGTCGGGTTGAGGGAAGAGGACTACGATGAGGTGCTCGGCTGGTTTCTTCTCGGTTCTTGGCTTGGAGTCCGTTTTTACGATTACCGCCTTGGCGGCCTTGTAGTTCTCCAGAACGGCGTTTGCTTTGCCCGCGAGGCCGTCTCCATCCCTAGCGTCAGGGTAGTCGTTGATGCTGACCATGTCGGTCCATTTCTTGAGGTTGGATTGGGCTTTGGGCGTGAATTCGAGCAGGTTGCCTTTGGTGTAGCGATGAACGTACGTTTGCTTGCCAAAGGTGAAGTTGGGCTTTCCTTGAGGGGGATCGGGCGTCGTCATCGGGAGCAAAATCAGAATTCCAGCCAGCAAAACCATGTCGCTCAAGATTCTGACTGAAGCGACTTTGTTTTTGCGATCTCGTTGAGGATTCCGGCACAGGCAGATTCCAACATGTCTGCCACTTCCTCAAAGTCCCGCAGGTTCCCATAGTAGGGGTCGGGAACGATCTCGTCGATGGCATCTTGGTCGAAAGACCTTGCTAAGCGAATCTTCTCCGGAACCGCTCCACTCCATTTTTGAACATTGCTGCGGTTTTGGTGATCCATCACGACGATCAGGTCGAATTCTTGAAAGTCCGAGGACTGGAACTGCCTGGCCCGCATCGTCATATCGCAGCCTCGTTTGGTCCCTGTGCTGAGGGCTCGGTGATCGGCCAGTTCGCCGATATGATAGTCGCCGGTTCCCGCCGAGTCTGTTTCAATAGATATGCCACGTTCCGCGGCCATCTTCCGAAAGATGCCTTCGGCAAGGGGGCTCCGACAAATGTTGCCCAGGCAGACAAAGAGAACACGCGTCACTGGCTAGAGGTTACTCGGCTTGCGTATGATTGCCTTATGATTGAATATCGAGATTCGGATAGGCTTGAATTTGAGGAGTATGTCGACTTTCTCAAGCGAACGGACCTCGGCTCCCAGTATCCCAAACAGAACTTCGAAAGCCGGGTTCGGAGGGTGTTGAAGAACGTTGACATATGCATCACTGCCCGACGAGCGGACGGCCTCTTGGTCGGCATATGCTTTGGCCTGACCGACTTCGCCTACTTTTTGTTTCTCACCGATCTAGGGGTAGATCGTGCCTACGTGAAGCAAGGAATCGGGAGAAAATTGCTTCAAATGGTTGTTGAGAAGGCGGGCGGACCAGATGACATCACCGTGTCAACGATCTCAAACAACAAGGCACTCGGCTTCTACGCGGCGTGTGGGATGAAGAACGAGGTCGACTTGGTGGTGCGGTACTGCCAGGAATGGGAGTCGTTTGTGGTTGCCTAAACAGACCAATCTAAGAATGCATGCAGGGACCGAGATTTGTGGAAACCACGAGGGAGTTCGACCGTTAGAAAACACATGCGAGGATTGTTAGTTGCCAGCTTGTTGTGCTTGATGTGCCTTTGCCTTTCGCAGAGCTATTCGGACCAAGATCGCTTTGGGAAATCTAGCCAGGAAGTAGTGGCTCTTGGACATTCCCAGTGGGTGGCCTGGTATTGCGATCCGATCAGAGCAGGCGCAAATGGTCGCGTCGATGCGGAGAAAATCTATTGCGTAGCCCTTTACATGCGAAATCAGAGTCTCCTAGAAAAGCAAACAGCGGCAGACCGAAAGTTCTACGATGACTGCCAAATCCTATTCGCCAATGCTTGCAAAAGCGCATTTACGGTTGGCACTTCAATCCACTATTTTTGGACCGGATGGTCGCTTGAGATAGCCCAGTCGAGCACCTCAATCAATCAGACGATTGGCGAACTCTTAGTGGAGCCAGCTGAGGTTAAGCTCATCAAAAAGGCCGATGTATTGGCGGAGTATGAGAAAGGCAAGAAGCTCATCGGATCCCTTGAAGGCGACAATCAGTATGTCAACTACGCCAAACGAGAGTTTCCAAGGATGACGCATTTGATTGAATCCGCCGATAAGCTCGTAAAGGGCAGATCAGGTAGTCAGCAAGCGCTAACTTGGCGACTCATGCTTGGCTTCGTGAAGCTAGTGACCACCAAGCGAACGGGCTAAATTCCACTGCGTGGTCTACGTTTTGGCCCATCCATGACCCGGATGATCGACCTTGGCTCAACTGGCTCTTTGCTCCTTACCGCACCTTCGTGAGCCTGGCGAATCAAGTCCTGCACGTATGGGTCTTCCAAATTCTCCAGTGAGGTCAGTCGTAGGTGGCGAATGCGGCTTCCGGTTCCTTTGAGTCGGTTCTCTGGGTCGGCAAACTGGGCGCCGTGCGAGAACCCAAGGTTCACGTATTTGGTGTAGACCGGGAGGTGGATGAAGTGGTCGGCGTTCCGCTCGGTGAACCCAAACGCGACCCCGACCGCATTCGTCGCATCCCACACGGTTTCGATGCATGGCGGAAGAAGCTCCAGCAAGCGCTTTCTCAGATCCTGGGCAAGACGTTGGACTTCTGAAGGATATGGGGCAAGGAACTCTGCATACTCCGGTGGCTCGGGAAGCAAGCTAGAGGTACCTCGCGATACTGAAAGTGTTGCCCTCGCAATCCTTGACGCGGGCAATATCGGCGACGGTCGGGATCGTAACCTTTGGCATGGTGACTTCGCCTCCATTGGCAACGATCAGCTCCACCACGCGATCCACGTCGTCCACCGAAATCGTGCACTCGAAGTTGCCAATGAGTGTAGGGAAGGGATGATCTTGCCGTTTCTGAATCGAGCCGTGCATGTCGCCGACCTGAGTCATGTAGAAGCCGGGCGGACCCCAGGCGTTGAATTGCCACCCGAAGACGCTCTGATAGAAGCCGATCGCGCGGTCGCAGTCTTCGACGTTGATGGCGAAGTGTGAAAGCGTATTGAAGCCAGACATGGAGTCATTATGCGGATGGACGCTTCTGGCATGATTCGTCATAATCGACGAGAAATGTCGCAATTACGACACGATGCCGGAGTGCTTGTCCGATTCTGGTCGCTTGATCACCATAGGGCCGAGCCCGTGCTCTGGCCCGTCAGTCCTTGGCCAAAGCTTGTCTACTCGATGGAAGGAGCGTTGCAGGTGGAATCTAGGTCGCGCCTCTATGTGTTGCCTCCCAATCGAGCGATTTGGATTGAGGCCGGGGAGTCTCATCCCGCGGAAACCCTCGGAAGGGCGAGGGTTCGCACGCTGTATTTCTCGCCCGTCATGGAGTTTCAAAGGCCCACAGGATTGGTCGAAGTCCGCCCCCTCCTCAGAGAACTGATTGCGGAATCGTGCCTTTCCGGGCCGCTGTTTGCCAACGACCCTCGATCCGAGGCGATGGCCACCTTGCTCAGGTTCGAGGTGGAGCAAGCTTCATCCATTCCTGCCGGGATTGCCATCCCGCAGTCGTATTGGCTACGTGAGTGGACGAGCCAGTTCCTGAAATACCCCTTGGAGTTGCCCTCCAGCGCTTGGTCGCGGCGAACTCTAGAACGTCACATGCTGAAGGAGACCGGCTTGACGCTGGGCCAATGGTGTCAGCAAGCCCGGGCGTTGATTGCCCTGCGGGCACTGTCGACTGGTTCAACGGTTTTGGAAGCGGGCATCGAGGCGGGATTCGCCACGCCCAGCGGGTTCATCCAATCCTTCAAGCGACAATTCGGCACAACGCCGGGACGTTTTGGAGGACCATGAGATCAACTTCGATCATCGGTAGTGGCGCTAACAAATGGATATCTTCTGGCCAACTTCTTGAATGTGCCTGGCGTTAAAAAAGCAACCTCCGTCGGTTGCTTTTTGAATTTGGTTAGGTAATTGTTCGCTACCCGTTACCGTTCTTCCGAGCCTTGATTTTCGCCTTGACCTTGCGAGTAGAGGATTTCATTTTGATCTTCTTAACCAGTTTTGGGCCTGCTTTGTTTGCCATAAGGGGATGAGTGTACCTGCGGAGGCTATGCGGTACCGGAGTTGGCCGCTTCCCCGGTCCAAGTATCATCCGATCAACCCTCGTGTGGGTTAGTTGTTAATCTATGCAGTGCCTCGCCCTCTTGCTTGCCATGATCTCCCCCGGGACTCCTCCAGCCGATAAGATCAAGGTTGCCTGCTACTACTTTGGCAACTACCATCACGGCGATCCTCGCAATGAGAAAGCGAAGGGGCCTGGATGGTCTGAGTGGGAACTGGTCAAGGCCGCCAAACCGCGATTCCCGGGGCATAGCCAACCCAAGGTCCCTCTTTGGGGTTATGAGGACGAATCCGACCCGAAGGTGATGGCGAAGAAGATCGACGAGGCGGCGGACCACGGCGTGGACGCGTTCATCTTCGATTGGTATTACTTCAACGACGGTCCATTCCTCGATCGACCCATCGATCGTGGCTTCCTGAAGGCTCGCAACAACAAACGGCTAAAGTTTGCTTTCATGTGGGCGAACCACGACTGGATCGACATCCACCCCCACCGTCGCGGAACAAACCCTAAACTCCTGTATCCAGGACGTGTGACTCCTGAGACGTTTGAGAAAGTGGGCGACCACTTGGTGAAGAACTACCTCCGACATCCTTCGTATTGGACGGTCGATGGCAAGCCCTATTTCTCGTTCTATGAGCTTTCAAAACTGTTGGAAAGCTTTGGGTCCGTTGAGGCGACCCGGGCGGCTCTAAACCGGTTAAGGGCGAAGGCGGTAAAGGCAGGACTCCCCGGATTGCACCTGAATGCGGTGGTTTGGGGCCAGCCGATCCTCCCCGGCGAGATCAAGCCTGCTGACACGCCGAAGCTAGTCAACGAGTTGGGGTTGGACTCCGTGACGTCCTACGTCTGGATTCACCACGTCGGGCTGCCGAAGCGAGAGACCGACTACAACTTCGTCCGAGACGCCTACTTTCGGTATTGGGAGTCCACCGACCATCAGTTCGCCGTTCCCTACTTCCCGAACGTCACGATGGGTTGGGATTCAAGTCCGCGCGCCGATCAGCGAGACGCCTTTGAGAACACCGGCTATCCGTTCATGAACACCGTCGTCAGCAACACCCCCGAAAGGTTTCGGCGAGCGTTGGAGATGGCCAAGCAACGGCTTCTTGACCAAAAGACCCGTCCGCGAATACTCAACATCAACTGTTGGAACGAATGGACCGAGGGAAGCTACTTGGAACCAGACACGGTCCACGGCATGAAGTATCTGGAGGCGATCAGGTCCGTGTTTGGGAAAGGAAAATCAGAATAGACTTCAGTTAGGTCCATCGACCGCTTGCTCGCTGCCCCTCGCAACGGGTGAATGGCTTCTTATGTAATTACTGATGATGAAGGTCAAGTTCCTCGTGACGATGCTCGTTGCGGCTAGTGCCATGTTCGTTCATGCCACCGACGGCTTCTTCAACTCAAACGGGGTGAAGATACGGTATGTGAGCGAGGGGCAAGGCGTGCCGATCGTTCTCATCCATGGCTGGATGAGCGATGCTGCCATGTGGGGTACAGACTTCGCCGGCAACGCCAAGCCGACCCCACCCGCTGGTTTCCAGGTGATTGCGATGGACTGCCGCGGCCATGGCAAGAGCGATAAGCCGCACGATCCCGCCAAGTACGGCGTCGAAATGGCGCTCGACGTGGTCCGCCTGCTTGACCACCTGAAGATCAAGAAGGCCCACTTGGTCGGCTACTCGATGGGGACCTTCATCGTCGGCAAGGTGGTAGCGACCCACCCGGAGCGCGTGCTCAGCGTCATCTATGGTGGGCAAGCTCCCCTCCTCATTGGAGAAGCAGGGGCCAAGGAGATCGAGGTGTTTGCCAAAGCGGTGGACGACGGCAAGGGGTTGGGTCCTTACCTCATGCACGTGCGACCCGGGCTGACCC
>JACMJO010000064.1 GCA_014380605.1 Fimbriimonadaceae bacterium
AGTCCGATCTGGAGATTCCGAGCTTTATCAGAGGGGCGCTTTTCAGGCAGTTTGGTGGCGACTACAAGACCGAGCCCACCGAGGTCATGCCCAACGGCTTGCCTGGCGAGGGCTATCTCGAACTCAAGCTCACCCTCGATAGCATCGCGAAGCCGACCGGCAACGTTCCGGCAATGTTTGGAAACGCCGTGTTGGGAGCGGATGAGCTTGCCATGCTCAAGATGTTCAAAGACATGCCCGGTATGGAGCAAATGGCGGCGCTTATGCCCGTGATCGACGACCTTCGCCTCGGCGAACGGTCGGTGTATGAATTCAAGTTTACGGTTGCCGAGGGAGTCTGGATGGAACAAACCTTGAACGACGACAAGATCAACGCTAAATCGCCGGTAGTCAAGATGGCCAACCTCCCGGCGGCCTTTGCCAAGAAGATCGACGACCGTCTGGCCGCTTTCAAGAAACTGCCCTTCTTCGATCCGGCTTTTATCGGCGGTGGGAACCGAGGCGTGCCCCCGCCTGCCAATTAGGCGGGCAGCTTGTGCCTTCGAGTCCAGACGGGAGTGCAACAGGGCAAATTGTCTTCTAGATGTCAACTATCCCCTTATACTAAATGGATGTTTGCTTCGGTTCTCTGTTGGCTGGTTGGCGCGCCCGGTGTGACCTTATCAATTCCCGCCGCTTCACTTAGAGATACCTTTGCAGAGATCTCGAAGCAACTCCCCTCGCCCATCTATGTCGAAGGCAATCTGGCAGACGAGGTGATATGTGTTCATGTCAAAGACATGCCCGCTTTCAAACTGCAAGAAGCCCTTTCCAAAGTCTCCACTGGTGAATGGGCTGATCGGGGCGGCAAGAGAATCCTCACCCTTCCAGCGTGGAAGGAGAATCAGCAATTCAAAGATGTGCTAGAAGACCGCAAGCTGGCCATTGCAGAAGGCAAAGCGAAGCTTGGTGAACCTGAACGAACCACGCGAGCCCAGTTAAGCGCCCTCATCGCTCAAAGCGAATCGGCGGTTAGCGATATGCGTACCGCCGCAACGTCAAACTGGGATGAATACGAAAAGGCACGACAACGCCTGTTCAACCTACTGAATGGCGCCCCGGCCAGCCAGCTACTCGCAAGAATTATCCAGAGAGTCAACTCCGATGATCTCGCAACATTGGAGCCTGGTATCCGCACATGCTACTCCACCAGCCCAAATCGGGTGCAGAAGGCGTTTCCGTTCAAGATCGCCGAGTTGCTCGCAACATTTCGCAAGGAGCAAACTTTCCTCAAGCAACAGATCAGACAGCCGACCAAGTTCAACCCTGAACTTGCAGATGACTGGCGTTACTTAGTATTCGAGGCAAGTCCGGATTGCTCGGAGCTCTTGCTTATCGTGCAAAACGACCGAACCACAAATCTGCCCACCTTTCTCCTCCATGTTGCCGATTCAGAAGGAATTGTTCACGCAACAACATCGCAAAAGTTAACGCGTTCAAACCCAAAAACGACGGCGGAAGTATCCCTTCCAGTGGTCGACATCCCTTTTTCTGACCATCAGCGAAGGCTTGGCTATGCACTTACCTCTATGCTTTCGCCGCAGCGCTACGACCCAAAGATCCAGCGACCTATTCGCGAGGTTATTGCGTCATCGCTTTCCTGGCTGAGTCAGCCGGAGAAGAACGAGCCCCTTGTCGATCTCGTCGGCCCTTCCCTCATCTCTGTTGCTAAGCAAAGTGGCAAGGATTTGGTGGCTTTGCTTCCGGACCGAGCGTTGAACTGGCGACCTACCGATGAGAACGTTCAGTCGAGCGAGTTGACCACCCGAATCGTCGGACGCAATGCACCGAACTCATTCACGAAGCCTTGGGATGCCGTAATCGAGAATTCCACCGACCTGCTCACCATCCGGCCCCGCCTTCCTTGGGAGTGGCGAGATGAGCGGATTGATCGACGGGCTCTGGGGCGCTTGTTCCGAGGCACGCTCTCACAAGGTGTCCTTACCGCTTTGGAGTCCGCGATCTACCTGGGCAATTCCGGTAGCAGTACTGCCTATGAGTTCTGGAGTTACGACCGAAATGGGGCGGGGTTTGCCGAGCCCATGCAGGGCTCCTATGCCTCACGCGATCTTTCCGTTTGGTACCACCGAGATACCTTGAAGTTGTTGGGCTCGATGCCAGAACACCAACTTAGGTCGTTCTTGAATGGGGGCGAAGTCGGTTTGCCTCAATTGGGTCGGCAGAATGTAGAGCGTTGCCTGTTTGGACGGGACCACATCGACAACCTTTTCGCCGACAAATCCGTCTCCTGGATCGATCGTAAGCTCGAGGACCGCCGTCTCAGCGATGAGGTTTGGGAGAAACTTCCAAACGGAGTTCCAGGTAGCTTCAAGCTTGTCTGCCGCCGAGCCGATGAGGACTTTATCCTTGTTGAGGAAGCGGATGTTAAATTGGTCACGAACTATGAACCGGAAGAGTTCGGCCAGCTTCTGGCAAATACTGATCGTGGTCACCCTGATCTAACCCTTCAACTCGGTAAGGCCACAAGCTATGAGATTACGTTCTCGATCGGGCCAGGGCTGTACGGAACTTCAGAGTTGGGCGAGGTCACACCAGGAAGCAGGAAGTCCTTCAAAGAGGTCGACGAGCTACCCGAGCGCGTACGCCAGCAGATTGCTAGGGGTTTGCAGGATGAGAAGCGCAGGCTGGCGGCTCGAAAGGAGCCGATTAACAACGGAGTTCCTCCTCCTGCGCGCTAGCCGCCACTTGGGTCTAGGCAGGTTGGAAATACTCTTCCAGTCTCAAACAGCTTGCCCGCGATGGGTCGCTGAAGACGTCTAGCGCCTTGATGAGCGCCGCGGCAGTATCGATCGAAGTGACGCATGGTACACCGACTTCGATGCAAGCCCTTCGAATCCGGGCGGCTTCACTTTCGCTCGTCTCGGTCAAACTTGGCGTGTTTACCATAAGGCTGACTTCCCCGCCCATGATCAAATCCAAGA
>JACMJO010000004.1 GCA_014380605.1 Fimbriimonadaceae bacterium
GACAAGCCCATCATCGTGGGGTATGAGGCTCAGTTGCTTGGAGCTTTGAACGACCCGACGGCGAACAAATCCCGGTTGAGTTCGGTGAAAACTCTCTATCCGGTGCCTACGGTTTGGTCGAGCCATCCCCTCATCGTTCTCACCGATCAAGGCAAGCGCCTGCAACAGGCATTGTTAGACCCGAAGGTTCAAAAGATCGCGTGGGAGAGATATGGGTTCCGTTCGGCGACCGGTCGCGATTCCGTGCCGCCGAACTTCAAGGCGCTGGGAGTGCCCACCAGCATCGATAACGTCATTGCTTTACCCGGCGCCAAAGCGATGAAACGCATTTTGGCCGGACTGAGCCAAAACTAACCGCTCTTGCCGCCAGCCTTTCCGCCCTTGGGAGGAGCGCCAGCGGGTCCTCGGCCAGGTGCGCCTGGCTTGCCTGCGCCAGGACCGCCAGGGCCTCGCTGTCGGCTTCGCATCTCGTCAAGCTTCTTGGCTTGGTCTTTGGTAAGAATCGTCTTGAGCTTCTTGTTGGTGTCTTCGCGCATCTTTCCAAATGCTGCCATCTTCTGCTCGCGGGTCATCTTCTTGTCGTCCATCAGGGCTTTCTGCTTGGGTGCGCTGGCTTTGTAAACGGCAAGGACCTTCTTCTTCTGGTCGGCCGTCAGCTTGAGTTCTTTGGATAGTCGCTCGACGCGCTCTTCGGGAGTTCGCGAACGGAATCCGCCGCCAGGTCCTCCCTGTCCGCCGGGTCTACCGACTCCGGGCCCGCCTTGGCCTGGACCGGCTTTGGCCCCGCCTTGTGCAAGCGCAGCTCCACCAACGACTAACATTGCCGCAATTAGAATTGCTTTCAGATTCACTTTATTTCTCCTAGGGGTATCCATGCCCGTCGGCATGAATGGAACGTTCATCAAGTTTTAACGCATTTGGGCGATGAAAGTGCACTCTCAAAATGCCAATGTTGAAAAAGCATAGGCCCAGGTAGCCTCGTTGAGATATCTGAGGTTCAACGAGCCTGCCTTGGTCGCAGGGAACTTCATAGAAACTTCAGCTTTCTTGCTGGCCCAGCAATAGCCTGAGAAGCCACCGAAGGACGGGATGATTGCCTGGTAGCTTCCGGTCTTCGGAAAAACTCGCGCAAACATAGATTGGATCGCCTCCAGCGAATAGGGGCAAAAAAGGAGGTTGTCGGCTTGGGTTACAAGAATTCCGTTCTCCGAAAGAGCGTTGGAGCAATCTCGGTAGAACTCATCGGTGAATAGCATTTCGCTCAACGCACCGTCTTCCTCCTCGTAGGTGTCGGTTGAATCGGCGACGATCAGGTCGTATTTTCGGTTGGCGCCCTTAACGAAAGGAAAAGCATCTCCAACGTGAACTTGCATTCTGGGGTCGTCGAATGCGCCATCGCTGACACTTGGCAGGAACTCGCGGCTGGCTTCGATGACTCCAGCATCGATCTCAACCATATCGACGTGCTCAATGGTTGAGTGCTTGGCAAGTTCCCGGAGCACACCGCCATCTCCACCGCCAATAACAAGCGCCATGCGCGGAGCGTCCATCGAAAGCAAGGGGATTTGGACTAGGCACTCGTGATAGGCATGTTCGTCCAGCTCGGTGAGTTGGATATGGTTGTCCAACAACAGGACCCGCCCGAAGACCTCAGTGTCGAGGATGTCGATGGTTTGAAAATCGGTCTTCCGGTGAAGGACCTGCTCCTTCACCGAGGCGGTCATCGAGAGTTTGTCGCTGCGGATGGGAAAGGTGAGTCTGTCTGGAGCCACCTTTCGAGTTTACTTGCGCCGGATGTGGCATGAGGCCATTCCGCGCTTGGCGAAATACTGCTGGTGGTACTCCTCGGCGTCCCAGAACGGACCTGCGGGAACAAGCTGCGTAACGATCGGACGGTCAAATTCTCCATCTTTGGTCAGCTTGGCGATGATCCCCTGGGCGATCTCCTTTTGCTCGTCGGAATGGTAGAAGATGGCCGAACGATATTGATCCCCGACATCTGGTCCCTGACGGTTCAGCGTGGTGGGGTCGTGAAGGTTGAAGAACTCCTCAACAATCTGGCCAAAGCTGATAACTCCACTATCGAATTCAATCTCGATCGCCTCGGCATGCCCGGTGTCGCCATCGCAAACGTCGTGATACCCAGGAAGGCTCGTTGTTCCGCCGGTATATCCGACTTTGGTCTTTAGGACGCCATCCATCTTGGCAAACTCAAACTCAACCCCCCAAAAACATCCGGCGGCAAGGGTTGCTGTCTCTCGATTTCCTTCTATCTCAATCATATTTATCTGCCTCGTTGAAAACGGCTCCCGCCAGGACGGAGTTCCATAGTCCTATTCTGGGCAACATAAGCGTATACCGGAAAGATTCGGGAAAATGATTGCGTGCCAAAGATACCGATTGAGATCGTTTGCTGTTCGGTCGACGACTGCGTTGAAGCCGCCGAGGGTGGAGCAGATCGAATCGAGCTTTGCGGGGCCATCACGGTTGGGGGCCTGACGCCGTCGATTGGGACGCTCATCGAGGCGAAGCGACGAGTTTCCTTGCCAATCGTCGCCATGGTGCGACCTCGGGGAGCGGGGTTTGCGTACTCGGAAGCCGAGTTCGGCAATATGGTGGCCGACGCCGACCAACTCTTGATTCACGGAGCCGACGGCTTGGTCTTTGGGGCGCTGAATGACGATGGAACTCTCAACGTGCTGAGGATGCGCCGGATCGTTGACTTAGTAGCGGACAAGGACAAGGTCTGCCATCGTTGCTTCGATGTGGTTCCCGATCCAGCCTACGCGCTTGAGCAACTAGTTGACCTTGGGATTACTAGGCTGTTGACGAGCGGCCAACGGGCGTTCGCGTCGGATGGAGCGCCGCTTATTAGGAAACTGGTGGAGCAAGCGGCAGGGCGGATTGAGATTCTTCCTGCCGGTGGCCTGAGAATGCACAATATCCTTGATTTCTTGCGGGAAACCGGGTGCCAATGCGTCCACCTGGCTCCCTTGATCGAGCAAACCGACCCTTCCACCCTCGGCAACCCGGAGATCGAATATGCGCCCACTTCCTTGCCCAAGGAGTCGGTGTTCCATCTCATCGATCGGGCGCAGGTTTCGGCGGTTGTGTCGGCCGTTCGCAATTAGCCAGAGCGTAGCGTGTAAAGTTGCCGAGTATGTCGGGACTTGCAGTTAGAGGCGTTTGGAGTGGGACGGGAGAATGCGGGACGAGTCGGGACTCGGTGGCGACATTCGTCGCTCGACTTGCCGATGTTGGCGTCAACGCCATCTTCATGGGAATCAAGGAAGGCGACGGTCGGCTGTGTTGGCCCAGCGAACGGTTTCCGCAGGCGGTCAAGGAGCCGTTCAGTTCGTTCGACCTCCCGGCGGTACTTCTCAATGAGTGCTCCAAACGAGATATTGCCCTGCATGCCTGGCTGATCGACTATTACGAGGGCGAGCAGGGCGCGGCGTACCGTGAGCACCCCGAATGGGCGGCTTTGGATGCCAAAGGAAAGCCAACTTGCGAGGAGAAGTTGCGCGGTCAGCGATATAGTTCGGCTTGGATGTGTGCGGCTAGGCGGCCGGGATATACCGACCAGTGGCTGGTTCCTATCTATGCGGAACTGGCATCGCGCTATGAGTTCGCGTCGATCCACCACGACTACATCCGCTACCCAGGCGATCTGGCACCGGACCAGTATTGCTTCTGCGACTACTGCCTAGAGGAGATCGTCCGGTTCGCGGGATTGATCAGCGAAGCCCATCCCGACGAGCCATTTCTCCATGAGCTCTATGATCGGGAGTACCTGGAATCCCATTGGGAGCAAAGTCCCAGGGCTTTGCCGACAGCGTGGAGCCGGTGGCCACGAGATTGGAAGGCGAAGCACCTGTTGGAAGGGTCGTTCTTTCAGGGCGGACGAGCCGACCTTGACTACTTCTTCTATCTGTTCCGAACCGAGCACATCAATCGGTTTGCCCGCGAGTCTTATGAGGCCGTGAAGGCGATCAATCCCAAAACCAAGCTATCCGGGGCGATCTTTAAGAATCCGGTTCACAGCGGACGTTTCATTGGCCAAGACTGGCGGCAGTTCGGCAAGTGGATGGAGATCGCCGTGCCGATGGACTATCGCGACCACTTCCCAGGCACATTCGAGCAGTATCTGTCTTTGCTGGATGAAACGATCCGGCGGCAGAAGGTGTGGGCCGCTGAAATGGAGTCGCTGTGGATCGGCGCGGCGATCAACTTTCTTTTCAAGGAGGAACCGAGCGGGCCTTACCCGGCGGAAAAGCTTGGCCAGGTTCTGAAAACCATCGCCGCGACTGAGGTCGATGGGGCAGTGCTGTTCTCGTCGGGGCAGTTTGATCGGTATGGAATCTGGGACTATCTGACAAAGAATGGATGGGCGTAGAGGTGCGCGGCCCGGGATTGCGGTGGCGGGTGTTCAGTATTCGGTCTTCCCTAATTCCCTAATTCCCTAATTCCCTAATTCCTTGACACAAAACATTGAGGGGTTACGGTTTGGGGTCTAATCGCATAGAATCGCTCTATGCCACTTGACCTTTCACGACGCGAGTTCCTTCAGGCCGGAGCAGCAGTTGCCGTTGCGCCAACAATCATTCTCCCCCAAGGGGTGAAGCCGGTCGTTATCTCGTCTGGCAATGGGAATCAGTTCAAGAATGGGGGTACCGAGACCTGCGTAGCGCGGGCGTTTCGGTTGATGACGAGCGGCACCGACGTGCTGGAGTCCCTCATCGCCGGGGTCAACATTGTGGAGTTGGACCCTCTCGACACGAGCGTCGGTTATGGCGGGCTCCCCAATGCGCACGGCATCGTCCAGCTCGACTCCTGTTGTATGCACGGACCTAAGAAGTGGGCGGGAGGAGTTGCTTCCATCGAGGGTGTCCGAACGCCTTCAAAGGTTGCCTATATCGTGGCTTCCTCCACCGATCACCACCTGCTTGTCGGGAAGGGCGCCAAAGATTTCGCCCGCAACATGGGGCTAGAGATCGAGGCCGACCTCAATACGGAGCGCTCACGTGCCGCCTGGTTGGAGTGGATGCGGCGAACCGATCCTGGTCACTATTTGGACCCGAATAAGCGAGGCGACGGATTGGAAGCCACCTTGCAGATGTCTAGAGAAGGATGGATTGACCCCGAGCATGTTTGGGGGACCATCAACTGCAACGGCATTAACCCGAAGGGAGAAGTCGCCGGAGTGACGACCACCAGCGGATTAGCCTTCAAGATTCCGGGGCGGGTCGGGGATTCCCCAATTCTTGGCGCGGGATTGTATGTGGACAATGCGGTCGGAGCGGCGGGATCGACGGGTCGAGGGGAAGCAAACCTCTACAATCTTTGCTCCTATCTGGTCGTGGAGGAGATGCGTCGAGGGAAGAGCCCGAAGGACGCGGGGATGGAGGCATTGAAGCGGGTAGCCGCTAATACAGTCGAGAAAAGGCTCCTGAATGAGCGAGGACGACCGGCTTTTGGGCTTAACTTCTATGTGCTGGATGCCAAGGGTAGGCATGCTGGAGTGGCGATGCAGGGTGGAGCGAAGTATGCGGTCTGCGACGAGAATGGACCGCGGCTTGAGAATTGCGAGGCGTTGTTCGCTTAGGTCACAGTTTGAAGCGATGGTAGGCGGTCCGGTTTTGGCCCATGGGTTTTGCGTCGTCTTCGCCCAGGTAGAAACTGACGTCTAGAGTCAGCGCCTCCAGGTCATACAGTGAATGCCACAGTGTGCGGCCAGGACGCCTTTGCTTGGGCTCGCCAGGTCTGCGGCGAGGCATCACCCCGCCGTTAATCTCTTTCATCTCGGTCGGCGTGAACTTGGCTTCGCTATCAAGTGCCTTAGCAAGGCGACCATATCGGTTGAAGGAGCCGGCAGGGTGGCTCTCAACCGGATGCTTTGTCTGATCTGGATATGAGCTGAGCAGGTGGTTCGTCACGACCTGGCACTTTCTTTGACCTTCTACTACTTTTAGCTTGCCTGCCGGGATGGTCCATTCCAGAACGACCGATCGGCCAGAAGCATCTCCAACTAAGTAGTGGCAGGGAATGAACGTGTAGTAATAGGAAGCTCGTGCGGCGGCTGCGATCGCCTCGTCAACATTTCGGCAAGAGTCGAGAAGGAACCTGGTGATCTCGATTTCTCCCATGCCAGGCTTCGACGTGGGGCTTGGGGCACGGCTGGACGAGGTGTCATCGGCAAGGAGGGCAACGCATAGACCTTCGGAGTTCATGCCATCGATACAGCCGACAAGAAGGTCGTAGGAGCATAGATAAAGGGAAGGAATTCCCTTGTCGGGACGGCACTCGATCACATAAGGGTCGGCGGTGAAGGGTCGATCAGAAGCGTTGCCGGTGCGTCCAGTCATCTCGGCGAGGGTTTGGGTGGTGAAGTCGTAATTTCGACTGAGAGTCGCGTGACCTGAAGTTGCGTGAGTGGCAGGATAGTAGACCACGGAGCAACCGGGAGATTGAATTCCGTTATAGGAGAGGCTGATGGGGTCTTCATCGGATTTGCCCCAGGCGATGCCAAACTCCCGGGAAACGCCTCTGGCGCGTTCCGCTAGGGCCGGATACTGCTTCTCCAGCCATTCCTTCCGAGAGCTTGCGATAGCCCGCCCGGGCTTGTC
Source organism: Fimbriimonadaceae bacterium (assembly GCA_014380605.1). Classification (GTDB taxonomy): domain Bacteria; phylum Armatimonadota; class Fimbriimonadia; order Fimbriimonadales; family Fimbriimonadaceae; genus 55-13. The sequence goes on from JACMJO010000004.1 coordinate 6,627, forward strand.
CAATCGCGACTTGTGGCGGCTCTTTGCCAATTTAGCCAAGGATCTTCCGATTTCAAAGTTGCTCCCCCTCAGCTTCAAATGCCTGACCATCATGAAGTCGTTGGGGCCGCCACAGACGCTGGTTTCTGTCAAAACCGCCGAGTTCGGCAGAAAGGTCTTGGGCGAAATAACCACCGCTCCAAGTCCAGCTATGAATTGGCGGCGAGTCAAATCGAATTCAGGCATGGTGAGGATACGGTATGAAGGGCGCCTGAGGTTTCCCAACTAAGGACCTACTCGGAGAACCGAGACTTCGTCGCCGCCGCCGAATCGAACGTCGTAGATTCAAAGAAGAGGTTCGAAGACACAATGATTAAAAACCGAGGATTGACAGTATTGAGCGTTCTTGCGCTCACCGCTATTTCCGCACTAGCCTTTATGGAATGGAAGAAGATAACCATTGAGAGCAACAATGGGAACAGAGTTTACAAGCGAGTCGACTTCCAAGGCCGAGTTCGAATGGTGAAGCAGCTATCCGATAAACCTTGCATTCAAGGTCGCACCTGGGGTTCAGACAGCAATGGAATCTGGGTCGATGACGGTTGTCGAGCTACGTTCGAATACGAAACCGATGGGCGCGGCAACAATGACAGCTGGAAGGACATTCTCCATCCTTCGTCAGGCTTCGATATGAGGCGGGTCAAGGTTGAGAGCGATGGCGGACGCGAGTACAAGCGAATCGACACTTCTGGTGGCGTCAAGCTGGTCAAACGACTCTCTGATGCTCCATGCACAATGGGCAGAACCTGGGGTTACGACAGGGATGGCGTTTGGGTAGATGACGGATGCCGAGCAGAGTTTGAAGTCCGCGTCAGGAATAACGACCGCCCAGGCAGACCAGGCGACTTTGGCCGGCCCGGCAACAATGACAATGGCAGATTTCCTGGGGCAGGCGGCGTTCCCAACTGGGCAATCGGACAGTGGCGCGGCCAAGGACAGGCTTCTCAAGGCTATACCGTGGCCATTAGAAGGGACGGCACGTTGACCATCCTGAAGCGTGGCTTAAGATCGAGCGGCGACCGAGGCGTGATTCGGGGCAGTCAAGTCCAAATCGGAAACGATACCTACCGCCTGGAAAGGGTCGATAACGACGAAATTAGGTTCAATTCGGTGAGTTCCAAGACCGGAACGCTCCGATTCTTGAAACAATAATTGGCGAAAATGGCGTTTCCACGTTGGTGGAAACGCCTTTTTTTTATGCTCGTCAAAGATGTACTTTCAACTATCGGAGGTAACTAAGTTGACAAATCTGAATAGATTTCTTTTGGTATCCACGACCCTCGGCATCGTCGCCGTTGGCGCCTATGCATACTTCGACACTCGAAGGATCACCCTGGACAGCGACGGAGGGAGGCGTGAGTATCGCCGCGTCGATCACGACGGTTACGTGCGGCTTGTAAAACGGCTTTCAGATCGGCCCTGCGTGCAAGGCAGAAGCTGGGGCTACGACCGAACCGGTGTTTGGGTCGACGATGGATGTCGAGCCGTTTTCGAAGTCGGCCGCGATGATCGGGGAAACAACCGCGATGATCGCTGGAACGATCGGGATGACCGGTGGACCAAGCAAAACACGTTCAAACTCGAAAGCGATGGCAACGACTACGAGGCCAAGCGCGTCGACACTCGCGGCGGCGTTCGAATCGTGCGCCAGCTAAGCGACAAGCCATGCGTCTACGGGCGCAGTTGGGGCTACGACCGCGATAAGGTCTGGGTCGACAGAGGATGCCGAGCGGTATTCGAAGTCGGGAGCGGGCGCGGCAACGGCTACGACCGTCCAAACCAGAACCGATATCCTGATTGGCTGCCTGGCCGCTACAGCGGCTACGAAGACGGACGAGAGTTCATCCTAAACATTGATCTGGACGGCAGAGTCGCGCTTCGACGGCACAACAATGGCCGCTGGGGCAACGACGAATACGGAACC
>JACMJO010000005.1 GCA_014380605.1 Fimbriimonadaceae bacterium
GGTGCGACTATTTTCTCCGGTCTCAAAGATCGACCAGCTGAGAGATCGCTAATAAGTCGGGAGTAGCCTACGATTCGATCGACGGATTTTTGAATATCCGTGAACATTCCGTCGAGGGTCTCGACATACATCGTCACCGACTCATCGACCTTGACGCCCACCAAGTGCTCCTTAAGGCCCCCCATCGCGAGTTCCGAGAAGCTCAGATTTGCGTACAAGCTTGCGGCCAGGTTTCCGATGTCATGGCTCACTTTGCCCATACCCAGTAGGCTGGACGCTCTGGTCGTTTCTTCCACAAGGCGGGAATTGATGTAGGCCATCGCCGATACGGCGGCGACGGTTTCCAGAACGGCGGCGTCCGTTTCATTGAAGTTGCCGTCGGTCTTGTTGAGAAGCTGGACGACGCCGATGGGAGTTTCATCTTCCATCGCAAGGGGGCAGGCAATCATGTTGCGAAGGATGACGCCCGTAGCCCGTTCGAAATCGCTAAGTTCCGGTTTGGGAGGAAACTCTTTGGCTACAGTTTGCCGATTCTGGAATGCTTGGCCCGCTGTTCCATAGTCGTCGGCAATATCTTTTGTAGGAAGCCGATCCGCTACGTCTTCTGGCAACACGTGCTGGAATCGCAATCGATGAGTGGCCGGCTCATGCACGTAAATCGTGCCTCCAGTGGCTCCGACCGCCTTCACGCACAGTTGAAGTACTTCCTTGAGCAGGAGGTCGAACTGTCCTGTACTGGCAAGTTTCTTAGTGGCAAGCTGTACGGCCCGGATCAGCCGTGCATTGGTATCCATTCGTTGCCCATTCTACTTCAATCGAGTCTATCCAAATCGACCGGAGATGTAATCTTCTGTCTCCTTCTTTTGGGGAAACAGGAAGATGTCGGCGGTGTTGTTGAACTCGACAAGGTTGCCAAGCATGAAGAATGCTGTGAAATCGCTGGCCCGTTGAGCTTGCTGCATGTTGTGGGTGACGATCACGATCGTATACTCATGTTTTAGTTCGTCGATGAGGTCTTCAATTTTGCTCGTGGCGATCGGGTCCAAAGCTGAACAAGGCTCATCCATGAGAATGATCTTAGGATCGACTGCGATCGTTCGGGCGATACACAATCGTTGCTGTTGACCCCCTGATAGTGCGAGAGCGGACTGCTTGAGCTTATCTTTGACTTCGTCCCAAAGGGCCGCTTTCTTGAGGCAGTCCTCCACGACGTGGTCCAATTTAGACTTATCTTTGATGCCGTGGATCTTTGGCCCATAGGTGACATTGTCGTAAATCGACATCGGGAATGGATTTGGCTTCTGGAACACCATGCCCACTTCTTTCCTGAGCTCTACGGGGTCTACATCGGGTGCATAAATGTCGTGCCCGTCCAGGGTGATACTGCCTTCCATTCTCGTGCCATCGATGAGGTCGTTCATTCGATTTAGACATCGCAGAAACGTTGACTTGCCGCAGCCGGAGGGGCCGATAAACGCAGTGACCTTGTTAGCCTGGACATCCACCGAGATGTCCTTCAACGCCTGATGGTTGCCATAAAAGAAGCTGACATCCTGCGCCGAAATCTTGACAACGGTTTCGCGCGGAGTTGGTTCCATGGTCGTGACGGCCATTGCCATTGATTGTAGTCTAGTAGGCGATTGTTAAGAAACGGTTAGGCCCAGTAGCGTGTGTCCTGTGCTTCATAGCTGAATCGCGCGTTGCCTCAACGCGTGGTCCAACAGAACTAGCGCCACCATCGCCTCGACCATCGGTACGGCACGTGGAAGGACACATGGGTCGTGCCTCCCCCGTCCTCTCAGAGTCGTATCCTGCAGGTTGCTGTCTATCGTTTCCTGCTCCCGCATCACAGTCGCCGTCGGCTTGAAAGCGGCGCGAATCAGAATTGGCATCCCATTGGAGATACCGCCCTGGATACCGCCTGAGTTATTGGAGGTTGTGTAGGCATCCTTTGTCCCTCTTTCTTTGTCCCGCGACCGGAAGGCATCGTTGTGCTCGATCCCAGTCAAGTAGGTTCCGGCAAAGCCGCTACCGCTCTCGAAACCCTTGCAAGCTGGCAATGATAGACAGGCCTTTGCCAAGTCTGCCTCTAGACGATCAAATACCGGCTCGCCCCAACCGGCGGGAACGTTCTTTGCAACGCACCGAATCGTTCCTCCGACCGAATTCCCTTCCTTCCGAATGATCTCGATCAGCTCCACCATCTGCTCGGCAACGGCTGGGTCTGGACATCGAACGATGTTGGCTTCCACTTGCTCAAGGGTCACCGAGAGCGGATCGATTGAAGTCGCAAGGGACTGCACCCGCTCGACGAACCCCAAAACCTCGACTTCCCAAAGTTCGAACAAGACCTTCTTGGCGATCGCCCCAGCCGCCACCCTGCCGATGGTTTCCCGTGCCGAAGATCGACCGCCGCCCTGCCACGCTCGGATTCCAAATTTCTGGTCGTAGGTGAAGTCGGCATGACTTGGCCGGTACTTGTCCTTCATTTCCTCGTAGTCGTGCGATCGGGCATCTTGGTTTCTAACCAGCATCGCGATCGGCGTTCCTAGGGTGACGCCAGATTCATGGATGCCGCTTAGGATCTCAACCCTATCGGCCTCCTTGCGCTGGGTCGTGATTTTGCTCTGGCCGGGTCGGCGTCGGTCAAGCTCAAACTGGATTTCGTCGACCGTAATCGGAATCTTGGGCGGACACCCATCGACCACCACCCCAACTCCGCCACCATGCGATTCGCCAAAGGTGGTGATGCGGAAAAGGGTGCCGAAGGAATTGCCCATCGCTGACGTTTTACCTGCGAAGTAAGCTAGCCAAGTGTTGCCGCACTTCTATTACAGCCCCGACATCCTGCGATACAACTTTGGGCCGCAACATCCGCTTAAACCCGAACGTCTGCGTCGAACGATCGAACTCTTGGATCGGTATGGAGTCAAGCCCATCGACCCGGGGCCTGGCAGGGCTGAGGATCTCCTAAGAGTGCACGATGAGGAGTATGTTGACGCAGTTCGTCGGCTTGACCCAGATACCGAAGGTAGCCCTCATCCGACAGATGAAGGACGGTTTGGATTTGGTTTGGGCGACAACCCGGTTTTTGCCGGCATGTTTGGGGCCTCGCTCGCCTATGTCGCGGCTACGGTGAAGGCAGCGGAAGCTGTGCGAGACGGGGCTCCGCTAGCCTTTGGGATAGGAGGGGGTCTGCACCACGCTCACAGAGCCAAGGCGAGCGGGTTCTGCATTTTCGACGATCCCGCTATCGCCTGCCACATCTTGCTTGAAAAATTCAACAGAGTGGCCTATGTGGACATCGACGTCCATCATGGCGACGGAGTCCAGTGGATTTTCTACAATGAGCCGCGCGTTCTGACCTGCTCGATCCATGAGGAGGGGCGGACGCTCTTTCCTGGTACCGGATTTACCGAAGAGACGGGCGAGGCTCACTCCTCGCTAAACGTGCCAGTGATGGCTTACACCACAGGGGATGTCTGGTTGGAAGCTTTTGAGCGAGGGGTCCTTCCTGGCCTAGAGAACTTCCAACCCCAGGCAATAGTCCTTCAGCTCGGAACGGATACCCACGGCCAGGACCCGCTGGGGCATGTTCGTTCCACCGCCCAACACTGGATGATGGCTGTGCGCCGAATCAAAGAACTAGGCTTGCCAGTCGTCGCGGTGGGGGGTGGCGGCTACAACCTCACAACGGTTCCGCGAATGTGGTCGGCGGCCTGCCTAACGTTGGGAGGTGTGCCGTTCGAGGACAAAGTGCCAGAGGATCTGGCTGAGGCATGGAGCATGCCGACCTACTTCGATGAGCCCATGGACGAGCACGGGATTGGCCGGGAATACGCGAAGGGAGTGTTGGATTGGCTCGCCAAGAACCTTCATCCAGTGATCGGTAAAAACTGATCACTGAGGCTGGCCCTGGCGGTCAGATGGTCCCCGGGGCATAATCTAGATGGAGTGCGGGACGACCCACGCTCCATTTCACCCACAAGGGGACGGCCCCTCCAGTTTTTTCATGGAGGTTTCTTTCTATGTCTTGGGTTATGCTCCTCACTGCCGGCTTGTTCGAGATCGTGTGGGCGGTCGGTCTAAAGTACACGGACGGATTTACGCGGTTTTGGCCCAGTATTGGGACAGCTGCTGCTATGGCCATAAGCGTCATTCTGCTCGCGCTCGCGATGAAGCAGATTCCAGTTGGGACTGCGTATGCGGTATGGACGGGAATCGGCGCGATCGGCACCGCGATACTCGGCATGATCTTGTTCAACGAGCCAAGAGACGTCGCTCGCATCACCTGTCTCAGCCTGATCTTCATTGGGATCGTTGGCCTAAAGGTCTTTTCGAAGACCTAGAGAATCGGCCCATTTTTTGCCTTTCGTCGTTTTTTGAGGAACTACGCAACAGCATCAGGTGTATCGTAAGACATGAGCGATAGAGCACTAACTATGTTGGACCGCTACAAATCATGGACTCCTCAACTCCTGAGTGTCCTGAGGGCGGTAAGTGGATTCCTGTTTATCCAGCATGGAGTCCAGAAAATGTTCGGTTTGCTTGGTTCCAAGGGACAGCCGCCGATAATGTCGATGGCTGGAATCGCGGGCGTCCTGGAGTTCTTCGGGGGAATTCTGCTAATCCTCGGTCTGTTCACACGCCCGACCGCCTTCATCCTCTCAGGAACCATGGCGGTGGCTTACTTTATGGCCCACGCGCCACAAGGATTTTGGACCGTGATCAACAAGGGCGAACTTGCGGTACTGTATTGTTTCGTCTTCCTGTTCATCTCAGCCGCAGGCGCGGGGCCTTGGAGCCTTGACGCTCTGCTCAAGAAGACTGACTAGTCGTTCCAACTCGGTGGCTCCACCCCATGGAGCCACCGCACAAAGAAGTCCCGTCGCTTTCTTTCCCCGTAGGGACCGCCGTCCGTGTGGTCGGCGCCGGGGATAACAACCAAATCAAACTCTTTCTGCGCCCTAATTAGTGCATCCGCGAGCCTGAAGGTTGTCTCTGGTGGGACATTCCGATCCTGCTCGCCTACGATCAGCATGAGCTTGCCCTTGAGTTGTTTCGCCATGGTTATGTTGGATTGCCCGTCGTAATGGGGCCCAACCGGGTAGCCCATCCATTGTTCGTTCCACCACTGTTTGTCGATCCGATTATCGTGACAACCGCACGAACTGACCGCAACCTTATAGAAGTCGCCATGTGTAAGCATCCCGCCGGTTGAGCTTTGGCCCCCCGCCGACGTGCCATAGACCCCAACTCGCTCGATATCCACCTGCGGGTACTTCTTTGCCAGGGCCCGGAGCCACAAGATTCGATCCGGGAATCCGGCATCCGCCACGTTCTTCCAGGCGACATCGTGGAAGGCCTTCCCCCGGTTGTTAGTCCCCATCCCGTCGATCTGAACGACGATGAAGCCTAGTTCCGCGAGGCGATGCATGTTATAGAACGGGCGAAATCCCTTGGGCACGAAGCTATCGTGGGGTCCGGCGTAGATGTTCTCAATCACCGGATACTTCTTATTGGGATCAAAGTTGCTGGGCCGAATCACGATTCCCCAGATGTCAGACTTGCCGTCGCGGGCCTTGGCAACAAATCTCTCAGGTAGTCGAACACCGTTCTTTTCCAGACGCTCGATGCCCGCCTTTTCCAGTGCCACGACGAGTTCGCCCGTTTCACTGTTTCGAAGCTCGTGGACTGGAGCGGAATCGATTCGGGAATAGCTATCGACAAAGAGACGTCGATCCTGGCTGAATTGAGCGGCATGGGTGCCGTCGCCCTTCGTCAATTGGACAAAACCTGCCCCATCCAGATTCACACGGCACTGGTGGATGTGATAGGGATCTTCCTTGGCCGGGTTTCCAAAGCCGCAGGCGGTGAACCAAATCTGCCCTTTCGTTTCGTCAACGTGGCTAACGCCCCGCACAACCCATGGCCCCTTGGTGATCTGTTTCGTTTCGCCCGATTCAGTGTCCACCATGTAAAGGTGTGACCAACCGTCGCGTTCGGACTGCCAGATCAGCTTCTTGCCATCGCCAACGATCCAGTAATTGGTCTTGCTTTGATCGAGGAAGGTCGCGCTCTTTTCCTCCACAACCGTCTTGGCTTGGCCTGAAACGGCATCCACGACGACCACCTTGTGCTCCTGATAGCCGCGAATAGGGAAGTCGAAGAAGACTTTAGTGCCTCTAACTCTAGTTCCAGGCGGGTTTGCCCAGGGCTGTCCACCGCCCATGATCGGGGCCAAGTCCAGCTTTGTTTCAACCTTTGTCTGGGGATCGATCACCCAAGTCTCAAATTGGTCCAGCTTGTCGCCAGGTTGGTCGTACATCCGCTGTTCCAAAGCCGCACGCGAGGTTCCCGTTACCGCCGCTTTCAATAAGTAGACCAGTCGTCGTTCGCCAGGGATCAATCGGAAAGCTACGACCTTTGAGGCACCCTGAGGGTAGACGGCCCTTGCATAGGCGCCTTGCTTGCTGACCACCGTCCATACATCGTTGATCCTTACCTCGACCTGGCCCTCGCGAACCCTTGCATTGGCGTCCTGTTGGAGAGGCGGAGAATAGGAACCAACATACGGGGCCGGATACTCTGGATTCGGCTCTTTTTCAAGCTCAGTTTCAACGACCGCCTCGGCATCGAACTCGCCACCTTTGGTCGCCTTTCCGGTTGCTGGATCGAAGCGATAGCCTGCTCCGGTTACCTGAAAAGAAATCCCCCCGCTCGATGCATCGAAGGAGATCGCGTTGAATGGCAGTTTTTCGGCATCGATCTCTCGGCCCAAAAGGGTCGAGAGGGATGTGGCCATCCCCTTGTGATCGAATGCTGGAGCCTTGCTTTTCTTCAGGCAGTCCACCCGGATGAACTCTTTTTTGCCGTCTGTTGAATCGCGGCGATACCAAAGACTGTCCCCGTTTCCAATCCAGCCCATCGTCAGGGTCAGATTGAAGGCGGCGTTCTCGGCCCGTTTCTGATACTCGTTGGCTCGAACATAGGCTTCCTTAAGTTCACCAGGAGAGGGTTTGAACGTCCGCTGGGCGGAACATACAGTAGCCAGACACCCCAAAACAAGAACGACGGTATGCATTCTTCGCATACCGCCGATTTTATCGTTTAATGTCAAAGTTTCATAGCTTTAACTTTGAACCTTGATCAAGTAAGCCAATGTCTTGTGGCCTACTTGTATTTGTCGACCGTCTGCTTCGCGACCGTTTTAATCACCGCGCTGAGCTTTGAGTCGATTCCTTGTGGGGTGTAGGTCGAGGTCTTGGACTTTGGCTCGGCGAGCCAGGCGGCGATCGTTGCCGCCGCCACGAAAGATCCGGCGGGAGCGGCGTGATTTCCATCGGATGCCCAGAAAACGTCGTTCGGACGTTGCTTCAAAACCGCATCCCAAGCCACGCAAATCGGAACAATACTTGCCCCGCTTGGCTTCGAAATCATCTTGTATTGATCGAGGATGTAACCCGTCTCGTTCCAGCCTCGCCGTGGCCACTCGGCAAAAAGCAGAGCGTCCATCTTGTGCTTCTTAGCCAGTTTTGCCAACTCCGCACCCCCGCTGTGATCGTACTGATACTTATGGGAATTGCTGAGCTTTGCCCCTTGCAAGACCAGGACATGCCATTGGCCCGACTGGATGTCTTGCCTGACTTGTGGATTTTGAGAAATATCATTCAGGAAGGCGCCTGAATGAGTTTTCACATTGACGCTTCGTCCAGACCCATCGCTCTCGATCAGCCCCTCTACCATGCCCGTCAGATTGTTGAAGGAGGTGTGGCTATTTCCAAGGAACAGAATATTCAGAGTCCGGGCCGGAGCGATCAGGCTGGTCGCGATAAGGGCGCAAAGCATGCAGCGTCATACGCAATGAACCTCGGGAAAAGTTGCCACTAGTCGGCTGGCTCATAGGGGTTGTGCCCTTGAATCCACCGCATGGTAATGATTTGACCAAGGTGGTAATACTCATGCCGAGCCGTAAACCGAATCAGCTCTTCTGGTTCGATGGCCGTCAAACCTCCGTAGTTCTCCTGCCACTCCGGCGGAAGTGGACAAGGTGCTTGAAGCTCAGCTTCAGAGACGCCCTCCAAGTAATCGATTGTAACTTGGCGAGCTTTGGCAAGATCATTTAAGACCGACTCAACGTCCGGTCCCCTGCCTCCAAAGCGATCGATCTGTTCATTCCATGTCGCTTTTCCCGTGCGAAGCGCGGCCATGTTCTCCAACTCTGTCGCTCCAATCTCGATGAGAAGGTCGCGATAGCTCTTCATACCGCCCGCCGGAGCCCAGTCCAGTTGTTCGGGCGGTATCTGTCCGGCTTCCTTCACTAACTCCTCGCGAATCTCTGCAAGGTCGATCAAGAGGCGTTCAGCGTGGGGACGGCCTATCATAGTAGACAAAAATATACTATGCCTCTAAACTAATGTCAAGATCGCTTGCGCCTCTTTCTAGCCAAGAATGCCAGTCCACAACCCAACGCGATCATCGTTGCAGGTTCGGGTACGACCCGGTAGATGTTCCCATTGAAGCTAGACAGGTAGAGCTCACCATCGGCTCCCGCATCGATTGAGGAGATATTGCCAAGGAAATTGCTCCCGCCAAAAGCCGCCGTATGTTCAAGCAAGTTGCCCGCCGTGGCTTCGCCGGTTACGGCATTGATATTCAAGCCCAGCGACCATACACGCCTGCTAATAAAATCAGCAAAGAAATAGCGTCCCTGATATCCCTGGAGCAACGAACCACGATAGACGACCCCGCCTGTGATCGACCGCCCATTGGTTGGATCATTCACGTCGTGTGAATAGTCGAAGATAGGCTCGGTGAGGGGAGTGTAGGCGGCTCCGCCAAAGCCAGTGTCATGCTTGCCTTCTCGAATCCGCCAGCCATAGTTCCTAGCCCCTTGGCCTGCAGGCTCATAGTTGATCTCTTCCCAAGCCCCTTGGCCCACGTCCGCCATCAGCATCGCGCCATTCGAACTATCAAAGCTGAACTTATAAGGATTTCTAACTCCGAAAGCCCAGATTTCATCAGCCGCCTGAACGGGCCCATTTGAACCTGCAAACGGATTACTGGCGGGAATCGCGTAGTTACTGTTCGGGTCAGCCGGGAATGCATCCGAACCTGGATCGATCCTCAGCATCTTTCCAAGCAAGCTGTTGGGGTTCTGGGCGTTATTATTGGGATCGTTTCCGCCTCCCCCATCTCCAATTCCCAGA
>JACMJO010000065.1 GCA_014380605.1 Fimbriimonadaceae bacterium
GGCTGCGGCGTGAATGCGGCCTCGAAGTTGCCAACCTCCTCTCCATACCAATCTTAGCGACCGAGCAAAATTCATCTCGAATGGGAGGCATCAACGAGTCCCTCCGACCATTCGTCCCTAGTCCCTACTCAAAAATGGCATTCAGCTGCTGGGGAGCTCCGGGATTCCAAGATGCCCTCGAATCCCAAGCTCGCTCCTGCGTGGTGCTGGTGGGAATCGAAACCCACATCTGCGTCACCCTCACCGCCCTCGACCTACTGAACAACGGCTATCACGTCTTCGTGTGCCCCGATGCGGTTTCCGCAAGGTCCCTAGAGATGCACAAGCTGGGAATGGAGCGAATGCGAGACTCGGGAGCCATGCCGACCCACACCGAGACCCTGGCCTACGAGTGGATGGGCTCCGCCGACCACCCCAAGTTCAAGGACGTCCTCAACCTCGTCAAAACCACCCAAAACCCATAACCCCGCCGCGCGGTAACCTTATTGCATGCCCAAGCGACCCATCACCGCCGAGGATTTGCTGCGAATCATCTATGTGGGCGATCCCCAAATCAGCCCCGACGGAACCCGAGTCCTCTTCACCCACAAAAAGGTCAACGACAAGAACAAGTACATCACCAACCTGTTCACCGTCGACCTGAACGGGCAGCTCCGACAGTGGACCAGCGGCGAAGGAGGAGCAGGGCATGGGCGATGGTCGCCGGATGGCTCCCGGATCGCGTTCGTCAGTGGCCGAGAAGACAAGAAGTCCCAAATCTTCATCATCCCTGCCGACGGGGGAGAGGGCCAGAAGCTCACCAACCTCCCCGAAGGCTCCATAGGCGATTTCCGATGGTCTCCCGATGGCACCAAAATCGCTTTCTCCTTCCGAGACCAGATCCCAACCCAGACCGAGGCCGCCAAGAAGGAAAGGGAAGCCAAGGGCTACAGCGAGCCCCCGGTCGAGATCGACGACGTCTGGTACCGCCTCGACGGCGACGGCTACTTTGCCGGCCAACGCTACAAGCTCTACTTGGCCGACGTTTCCACCGGGGAACACACCAAGCTTTATGAAGCCGCCCCCGATGGCAACTACAGTTTCGACTGGTCGCCCAACTCCCAGGAGCTGGTAGTAGCCCACACTGCTAGCAAGAAGCCAAATATCGACCCGCCCAACATCCAACTCTACCGAGTGGACCTCCAAGGCCAAGCCATCAAACTCGAAGGCCTGCCCAAGGGCGAGAAAGCCAGCGTCCGATGGTCGCCCGATGGCAAGTGGATCGCCTACTGTGGTGATGTGGACGAGTCCGACCCCTGGGGCACCCGAAATACCAAGGCCTATCTGGTCTCCTCCGATGGCGGAGCCCCCAAATGCCTCACCGACGACACCGACTACTGCATGGCCGTGGCGACCCTCAGCGACTCCAAAGAAGCCTCATTCGATGCCGTCCTGGAGTGGATGCCTGACAACAAGCATCTCATCGTCCAAATCGGGACCCACGGCGAAACCCAGCTGGGCCGAGTCTCCATCGATGGTGGCTTCGAGATCCTAACCGAGGGCCACCACGCACTCACCATCGGAAACGTCAGCGCAGATGGCACCAAAATCGCCGCCATATTCGGCAACCCAACCCGCCTCCCCGAAATCGCCGTCCTCGAGCCCGAGCTCGCGACCGGCAAAATGGCCGCCAAGATCAAGACCAACTTCAACGGCCCCTTCCATGAGGAGGTCAAGCTCAGTGAGCCCGAGGAGTTCTGGCTGGAATCCACGCCCAACAAGGATGGGTCCGAGAGCCAGCTCCATGGCTGGGTCATCAAGCCAATAAACTACTTAGAACCGAAAAGATATCCCGCCGTTCTGGAGATCCATGGCGGGCCGCACACCCAATATGGGTGGGCGTTCTTCCATGAGTTCCAGCTGCTGGCCGCCCAGGGCTATGTGGTGGTCTACACCAACCCCCGGGGGTCCAAAGGCTATGGCGAGAACTTCTGCGGGGCCATCCGCCAAGATTGGGGCAACAAGGACTGGGAGGATATCCAGACCGTCACCCGCTGGATGCAGCAGCAGCCCTACATCTCGCCCGGCCAAATGGGCGTCATGGGCGGAAGCTATGGCGGCTACATGACCAACTGGGTCATCGGCCACACCCACGAGTACCGCGCCGCCATCACCGACCGTTGCGTCTCGAACATGGTCTCCATGGCGGGCAGCAGCGATTTTCCGTTCAATAAGGATGGCTACTTCAAGGGCGTGGCCTGGAGCACCCACGACAAGATCAAAGACCTCTGGGAGCAATCGCCCCTCGCCTATTTCGAAAACGTGAAGACGCCGACCCTGGTGATCCACTCGGTGGGCGACCTCCGGTGCAACATCGAGCAGAGCGAGCAGGTCTTCTCCGCGCTTCAGCAGGAAGGGGTGGAGTCCCGGTTCGTCCGATACCCGGTGACCACGTCGCACGGCATGTCCCGAAACGGCCCCCCCGACCTCCGCCTCCACCGCCTTGGCGAGATCGTCAAATGGTGGGAGAAGCACCTAAAAGTCGCCTAGCACCCAAAAAAGCCCCTCGCCATGGTGAAACCCTCGATCTACATAACCGGGGCATCGTGTTCCGGCGTGACAACGCTCGGCCGGACCCTCGCTTTGGCTTTGGGAGTGCGTCATTTGGACTGCGACGACTTCTATTGGTTCTTGACCGATCCGCCGTTCACAACGAAGCGTCCTGCTGCCGATCGCGTACGCCTGATCCGTGAGGCGGTGGGAGAGGATGGCTGGGTGTTCTCCGGATCGTTCGACGGTTGGGGGGATGCCCTTATCGAGCTTTTCGATCGGATAGTGTTCCTCTACACCCCGACGCCAATTCGGATGGAACGGCTCATGGCGCGCGAGAGGGAACGATACGGAGATCGGCTGCTGCCCTCCGGAGACATGCACGAAATCCATGTAGCATTCGCCGCCTGGGCTGCGCAGTATGACAACCCGGACTTTGCTGGACGAAACCTGGCTCGGCATGAGGCTTGGCTGGAAAAGCAAACCGCGCCCGTATTGCGTCTTGATGGAACCCAGGCGCCGCAAACTTTGGTGGCACGCATACTCACCGAAATGGAAGGTTCCAGTTCGAGCTTGACTGGCTAGACGCCATCCTCGCAGGCCACGCCCCTTGGAAGTGAGATGAAGTCCCTCTCCCTGCCCCAGGGAGAGGGATTAGGGTGAGGGTGCTTGGAATGGAGAAGAACTGCCCGTGGCCCTCCGATTTCCGGACTCTCAACTCTCAACTCTCAACTCCTCCCCCTCATCTATAATCCTCCCATGGTCACCGCGACCCTCGCCGCCTTGCTCCTTGCCCCAATAACCTTAACCGACGTTCAGGTCTATGGCCGATGCCAGGCCAAATTGGACAAGGTCACCCGCCTCACTTACGAAGTCCATGGGTACGAGGGGGAGAAATACAAGGGCCTCTACGGAAAGATGTCCATCGACCTCAAACGAGGCTACACCTTTGGCGAGCCGCCAAAGTGGCGAACCGTCTGCGACCTAAAACGAATCTGGAGCAAGTATGAGGATGGCACGAAGCATGTTGAGCCAACCGACGGATGGGACTCCATCTCCAACGTCCTCGGCTTCGACATCATTCCCGGCCGCTTCTCCCCCGATTTCCGAAGGGACAAAGCCCAAATCCTTCAGTTCGATAAGCGCCGATGCTACGCCATCAACCCTAAATACGGTGAATCCCCCCTCGTTAGCTACACCATATACGTCGACTCCAAAACCTGGCTCCCTGCCGGCTACTCGGAATCCCAAATGGGAGAGTCGGGAGGAACCATCGCCTACCGCAACGTCAAACTAAACCCCAAATTGGCTCCCAGCCTATTTGTTGTTCCAAATAACTCCTGAGTGTTGAGATTTGGGATTGATGGAGCCTGGTGCCACCGGAATCCCAAAGAGTGCGCCCAACGGCGAAGGGTTAGATCCCACCTCCTCCTCGGCGAAGATGCCGGCCGCAGGGAGATCGAAGATCGGGAATAGCTGCGGTTTGGGGTTTTTCCCGCTGAACCATATACTGATGCCAAGTTGAAGTGGTTCTGCGTAGTTGTTTTTGCGCTTGTGTCAAGCAGTCTTCCGAGAGAAGCTCTTGCTGGCGGAAGATGTACTGGCAGCCCCTACTGCGCAGCATGCAAAACGTGCGAGTACTGTCAGCACTGCTCGGGCGGGGGAAGTTGCGGAGTTTGCTCAAGGACTTCGGTTCCGACTTCTACGCCACCCGCTCAACCCGAATCATTCAAATCCACGGATTCTCCCGATTGGCAGAATCCTGCGGACACTACGCAGAAATCAGAACCATACTCTTCTCCGCCCATACCGGACTTTTCAGCCCCTCTTCCCAGCAGTTATGAAGCGGAGGACCAACAAGCCCCCTCGAGCGGTAGTTCGTGCGGTCCCTGTGGGACCGTTGTGTTTGTATTCCTCCTGTGGGCGCTTTTCTCTGGTGGAAAAAGGCGACGCTAGTTTCCGCCCAATGACCAATTCAGGATCGGCCTGAGCAGGAAAACCATTCGGGACGCTGCCTCAACCTGACTTAGGCCGGTCCCTCAGCCACCTCATTGAGTAACCTCGCAAAGTGTCGTTTCCCTCAAATCAAAATGCTTCCCTTATCCTGAAAGGGACCCTTGACCAAGTAAGGCTTGGGACCGAGAGTCCACTTCCTGCGGACAAATTCTTTGAACTCTTTGTGCCAGATCAGCATCTCAAAGATCGCGAACTTTCTGTGGAGCAGATCAGCGAAGGGGTCATTGGGGGCGGACTCGATGGTGGGATAGATGCGTTCTATCTCTTTGTCAACGATGTCTTGGCAGAAGAGGATATTGAGCTCGATGCGTTTCGCAATCGACCCACGATCAGCATAAAAATCTATCAGTCAAAGACGGAAAACGGGTTTGGACAAGATACGTGGTTAAAACTGATTCCCACAATCACAGACCTGCTTGACCTATCAGTTGACCTAACCGCGAAGACAGAATCATACAATTCAGACTTGCTCGGAATCATGCGCCGCTTTCGCCAGATCCATGAATACCTCTTAACCAAATCACCTAGGCTTGATATTTCAATTGTTTATGCTTCTTACGCATCAGAAGTTCACGTTGCTGCGCCAGTGAAGGGTGCTGAAGACACGCTGGTGCAGAACGTACTTGCTCTGTTTCCAGGAGCCGCAGTGAGTATTGAATATCTTTCTGCGACTCAGTTGTTAGATCTATATCAGCGATCGCCCGCGCAAATTGTTGTACTTCCATTTACGGGTTCGGTCATTATTGGTAGTAACTCCTACGTTGTGCTAGTCAAGCTTGGTGACTATGTGAATGGGGTCATCGATGAGGAGAAAAAGCTGAGGGTAGGGTTGCTGGACGCTAATGTCCGGGACTTTCAAACACTTACTGCTGACGTGAACAAAGAGATCTTTCATGCTTTGGAGAACCCAGGAGGCAGCGAAGATTTTTGGTGGTTAAATAACGGAATCACAATCGTGGCGTCCGGAGCAACTGTCAACGGAAATCAACTAGTTCTGTCGGATACCAAGATAGTAAATGGTCTTCAAACAACGCACGTGCTTTATGAATATGCGCAATCAATGATCTTCGAGATTGGTAGCGAAGAAAGGGTTGTGTTGGTTAAGGTGTTAGTCACAGACGATGAAGACACACGGGACAGGATCATTCGGGCAACGAATAGACAAACTCCAATTTCGCCTGTCTTCCTTTCCGCTACTGAGCCTTTCCACAGAAACCTCGAAAGTTATTTGCTAACGAAGGGTTGGTACTATGATCGACGAAAAAACCACTATAGGCTACAGGGAAAACCTTCTCATCGTATAGTCTCGATGCGCCACATTGCGCAGGCCTATATGGCCACAGCACTTCAGCGTCCAAACGATGCAAGGGGTCGTCCACTCTCTGTTGTGAAGAAGGAGTATGAATTGGTCTTTAACTCCAGCAAACCAATTGATGTTTACTTAAAAGCTTTGGAAGTGACATCGATGGTTGACGAGCTTTTGACAGTCGTAGCGCCCAACACTCGAACCAACATACGGTTTGCGGTAGCGATGTTGGCAGTATCGCAGTTAGTAGGGTCGATTTACTATGATGATTCGATGTTGTCAAGGATTAATGTAGCTTCACTTACTGAGGACGATGTTCAGAATTTGGCATTGTTCACAATGTCAGCTCTTGCCGACTATATGAGAAGGGAACTTGTGGAACCTGACGTTGGGGCAAAGAGTAAAGAGTTCGATCAGGATTTGCTGTTGCTTTGGGACGCCTCGAACTCATGAGCTCTGCCTATGCTTCATGACGACTGGTTCTGCTGGGGAAACGTGGGGCCTGCCGAGTATGATCGCGGCATGGGCAATGCCGCGACGCTTCAAGAGTTGACGAACCAGGTGAGCGGCTTCATAGATCAGCGCGATTGGTCTCAGTTCCACAACCCGAAGGACCTGGCACTCTCCCTGTCCTTGGAAGCAGCGGAAGTCTTGGAATTGATGCAGTGGAAACAAGGGGACGAACTCCAATCGCACTTGACGGCGAACAGTTCCCGTCTCGGGGAAGAACTCGCTGACGTCTTCTTCTGGGTCCTTGTACTTTCCAACCAGCAAGGGATTGACCTCGCTGAGGCATTCCAAAGGAAGATGGTCCAAAACGGCGAGAAGTATCCGGTGGAATTGGCTAAGGGTAAGAGCTCCAAGTACACGGAGCTTCGCTAGATGCAGCTTTACGCAGGAACATCTAAGCAGTTCATCGACGACACAACTCAGCATCGAATCTCCGAGAAGCTAAAAGAAGAGTTCTTTCGGCAATATAGATACAAGGCTCCGGACGGCGAGTACCGTTCCTGGAGGAACAGCTTGGCGGAAATGTGCTTCGTGATGATGCGGGCCAATCTCGATGATCATGGCGTGATCCTGGAATATCAGTTGCCCCTGAGTTCAAAGCGCCTGGACTGCATGCTGATGGGAAAAGGCAATGACGGTGACAACGCGATCATCGTTGAGCTCAAGCAGTGGGAGAATGCAGTTCATTGCGACGCCGAAAAATGCGTCACCACGTTTGTAGGCGGAAAACTCCGAGATGTCCTACACCCTTCGGTACAGGTTGGCCAGTACCAGCAATATCTCGCCGACTGCCACACCGTCTTCTCGGAAGGAGACGTGAACCTCGAAGCATGCGCATTTCTCCATAACTTCGAAAAGGATGCCTCGAACGAACTGTTCGCTTCAAAGCATGAATATGCACTTCATCACTTCCCACTCTTCTGCCGCGACCAATCACAGGAGTTGGTAGACCACCTTGCCCAGCGAATGCCAAAAGGCGATGGGCAGCGAATCCTAGCGAACGTTCAAGAGAGTCGATACCGGCCCAGCAAGAAGTTGCTTGACCACACGTCTCAAATGGTGTCAGGACAGAAGGCCTTTGTCCTCCTTGATGATCAACTTGTCGTCTTTGAGTCTGTCCTAGCGGAAATCAAGAAGAGCTTTCACGACAAGCAGAAAGTTGTCCTGTTGGTGCGTGGCGGGCCAGGAACCGGAAAATCCGTAATCGCCCTTCACGTTGTGGGTGAGTTGTCCAAGCTTCAATATAATGCGCAGCACGCAACGGGCTCAAAGGCATTTACTGGGAACATTAAGAAGCTGGTTGGATCGCGAGCGGCGGCCCAGTTTAAGTTCTTCAACTCCTATGCCCAGGCAGACAACAACGATATTGATGTCCTGATCCTCGATGAAGCTCATCGGCTTCGACCCGACTCGACCAACCGCTTCACGCCGAAGGATAAGCGAAGCGGGATGTCCCAAGTTGACGAACTCGTGGCTGCCGCTAAAGTCTCCGTCTTTTTCATCGATGACTTGCAAGTCGTCCGTCCCAAGGAGGTTGGCAGTTCCGATTTGATCCGTGAGTCGGCGCAACGCAGTTCAGCGAAGCTCAAGGAATTCGAACTTGACGTTCAGTTTCGATGCGGCGGAAGTGACGGCTTTATCAATTGGATCGATAACACACTAGGTATTCGCAAGACTGCAAACGTTCTTTGGGAAGGCACCGAAGGATTTGACTTTCAGGTTGTCGACACCGTCGAATCACTCGAGCAAATGATTCGACAGAGAAGTAGCGAAGGGTTTACAGCAAGATTGACCGCCGGATTCTGTTGGCCATGGTCCGATCCCAAAAAGGATGGAAGCTTGGTTACCGATGTGGTCGTTGGAGATTGGCAGATGCCATGGAATGCTAAACCCGATTCCGGGTCTCTCGCACCAGGCATTCCGACTTCTGATTTTTGGGCCTCCTCACCGAATGGGATTCATCAAGTTGGCTGTGTTTACACCGCACAAGGATTCGAGTTTGACTACGCCGGTGTGATTATTGGGCGTGACCTTCGTTATGACTTGCGAAATGGAGAGTGGATTGGAGACAAGACACAGTCACATGATTCGATCGTGAAACGAAGCGGCGATCAGTTCTTAGACCTGATTCGGAACACTTACCGCGTTTTGCTGACCCGTGGAGTGAAGGGCTGCTACGTTCATTTCATGGATGACGACACCAGGGCATTCTGGCTAAGTCGAACCGAAACCCGAAGAGGATACGCGCGGCCAAGATCAGAGATGCTGATTGCCGCTGAGGAAAGGAAAGGATATGACGCTAGCGGGAAGTCTCAGAACTCTTCGGAACCTGACAAGTGATCCGGTCCTGATTTGCAAGATTGATGGTTGACAAATCCGTGTTTCAAGACCTTATAGGTATGAAGCCATTTTTTCCCATTTCCTCTCCCCGCCCTCATCCTCTAACTCCGATTGGCCTAGTTGTCAAATGGGTCCTAACCGTCCAATCTCTCACCCCTATTCCTTACCCCTTACGCTTTACCCTTTACGCCTCTACTTGTCCAAATTCACTTCCCAAAACCACATATGCGCGAACACAGTAAAAAACGGTACAGAAAAACCCGCCTCAATTGAACCTAAAAAACCGGTCAAAACCAGATTCGAATTTGGTCGCAAATCCGTCGCGACCAGGTTCAAAACCTGTCGAGAAAAAACGCGACCAAAGGGCAATTACCTGGTACCAGATCACCGCAACCGTAGCCTGGACCTCCAGGTCCGGGTTTCTGCCTAATAATCTTAGGTTACTAGGTTCTAGCCTACGTCGGAGTAGCGTTGAGGGCGCTTCTTTCGGCGGGGATTCCGGCGACTCCGACCATGTCGGTGCCGTTCTCATCCAGCCAGGCCAGCATATCTTTGATACTGCTGACGGCGAGGCAGATGCAGCTATCGGCGGCTCCATAGTAGAGGCGGACGGTGTCTTCGTCGTTGGCGATGGTATGTCCGCAGGGGAACACCACGTTCGGGACGTCGCCTTCGCGCTCGTACATCGTCTCGGGACCCATAAACCACGGTTGGCCCCGCTTGATGCAGACCTCGGGATTGTTCAGATCGAACAGGGCGAGGCCCAGTCGATAGAGGCTTCCGGAGGCATGGCGACGGACTCCATGGTAGATCACCAGCCAGCCCTGCTTGGTCTCAATGGGCGGGGTGTTCAAACCGATCTTCTGGGCATCCCACCAGGCTCCCCGTCGAGCGGGCAGGAGAAGTTTGTGCCCTCCCCAGCTCTTGAGGTCGGGCGAATAGGAGATCCACATGTTGGCTGAGATATCGCTGGCAGGACGGTGGATCAGGGCGTACTTGTCCCCGAATTTCTTGGGGAACAGGGCCGCATCCTTGTCGTCGGGCTGCATCGCGAATCCGATCCGCTCGAACTTCTTAAAGTCCTTGGTCGTCATGAGGCTGACGCCGGGGCCATCCTTGCTGAAAGCGGTGTAGGCGACGACATAGATTCCTTCGTCGGCCAGGTAGGTGATTCGCGGGTCTTCCACTCCCCACAGCTCCTCCGGGAACTTGTCCGGCCTCGGAGAGAAGGTGGGCTTGGGATCGATCTTCCAGCCATCCACCCCGTTATCCGACCTCGCCACGGTGAGGTGGCTAAATCCGCGACGGTCCTCGCATCGGCACAGAAGCAGGGTCGTGCCATCGGCCAGACGGGTCGCGCCGGGATTGAAGACGCTGTGAACCGGATAAGGCCATTCCAACGCGGTCAGGATGGGATTGGCATCATGGCGTCGGAACAGCTCGGCAAATGCGGTGGGTTTCTCCAGGTGTCGGGGGTTCACTAAGCGACCCTCGCATGATTCCAGTTCTGGGATTGGATGAAGTGCAGGTATTTGGTAGCAGCTCCGATGTAGGCCAGGGTGGATTCCGCGCCCTGGTTATCGCTCACCCGATCCTCCTGAAGTCCATCCGCACATCCTCCGGTCCTCAGATCGATCAAGGGGATCGATCGTTCATTGACTCCCAAGAACCAATCCATCGCCCACTTGGCCCGCTCGGTCCAAACCTTCGGTGAATCGGATAGCGCCGCAGCGATGACGCAAGCATCGACAATCGCCCAAGCTTCCAGGGGCTGCTGATCGTGGATCGGTTTAATCTTCCCTCGATACCAAACCTCGTCGGAGCCAATGGGAGCAAATACCCCATTCTCCCCAACCTGATTGTCGCAGAGCCACTCCAGGCTTTCCAGGCCGATCTCAATGAATCGGCGATCTTCCAGCGCTCGGCCCGCAACCAGCATGGCTTCGCAGAGTCGTGCGTTGTCGTAGCTGGCATAGACTTCGAACCAATTCCAGTTCGGCTTGCGGTTGTGCTCATAATGGTCGGCTAATCGAGTGGCCAGATCCCGCATCAGCTCCCGCGAGAAGCTCTCGCCCACCAGGGGCGATTCGTCGTGGCTGAGCCCAAGAATGGAATAAGCCCAAGCCCTTGGGCTGGTGAAGGATTTGATCTCAGGGAGCGCTTTTTCCAGCATCAAAAGTCCGACTCGGCGCAAATCGCTTCGTATATTGCTGGCCGTCCATTCTCCCAATCCCCAAACCGCCCTTCCGTGAGAGTCCTCCGACCCGACGTCGTCGAGCCAAGTTCGGTTGTAGGCCATGAAGTTGCGGAATCGCCCCGTGCTTGGACTCCAAGCATGTTGGAGGTAGGAAAGGTAGGTATTGGCCATCTGCTCGACCGGTCCGGTCAGCATGCCAAGCCTGCTCAGCCTCGCGCAGACGAGCAGGGCGCGAGCATTGTCGTCCACGCAATAGCCTTCATTCCGGTTGGGAATGGGGCCGGAAGCGTGTTGGAGGATTCCGGTGTCGTCGGTGAGGGTGGCCATGTGGCGCACATCGACTCGCGGCCGTTCGATCGCAGTTCGGGTGAGGGTAGGCAAATTATTGAAGCTCCTTAGCTGGGCTTTGCCGTCTTCGATCGCCTGAACGAACGAGTCGAGATAAAGCTTGCCGGTGTTATGCCAAGTCATGGGTCTGCCCAGCGCATAGGCGCGCTCCGACATCTGGATGAGCTTCGTTGGGTTATCCAGGAGGTCGCCAACCGATTCTTCGATTGCGGCGGAGTCTCTAAAGGGCACCAGGATTCCGTTGTCGTCTTCCAGGAGCTCAGAGGCATGCCAATAGGGAGTTGAGATGATGGGCTTGCCACAGCCAAAGGCGAACGACAGCGTTCCGGAAGTGATTTGGTGGGGCTTCAGGTAAGGAGTGACATAGATGTCGGCAGCTTGGAGGTAAACAGCCAGCTCTTCCTTTTCGACAAACCGGTCCTCGAATTGGATGTTGTCTTCAACTCCAAGGGTCTTGGCAAGGGCGACGAGCGACTTTCGGTAGGAGTCGTTGGTGTTGGCGCGGACTTGGGGATGGGTTGCACCAAGCACGACGTAGAGCAAGTCGGGATGCCTCTTGACGAGTGCAGGAAGGGCCTGGATCACATACTCAATACCTTTGTCGGGGGAGAGCAGACCAAAGGTCAGAAGCACCTTTCGCTTGGCGAATCCCAGGCTGGGTTTGATGGAGTCGGGGGAGCAAAGGTTGACGTCAAGGGAGCCGTGAGCGACGAGGTCGATGCGGTCGGAGTCGATGCCAAACTGGGATTGGAGCATTGACTTGGCTCGGCGGCTCATCACGACGACTCGCTGGGATAGTTGCACTATCTCTTCCAGAACGTTTCTTTGATCGTCGGATGGACTCTCAAGGATTGTGTGGAGCGTGGTGACCAGCGGCATTCTCAGGTTTCGCAACAGTTGCAGAATATGGCTACCAGCGGGCCCTCCAAAGATGCCGTACTCGTGCTGGAGGCAGGCGACCGAGTAGTCGTTAAAGTTAAGGTAGTCGGCGGCGGCGCGGTAAGCGCAGGCTTTTGCTTCTGGGATTTGGTAAATGACCTCGGCAGGATAGTCGTATTCCTTGCCTCGGTCGTTAAGAGCGACGATATCAGCTAAAACTCCGTGTTCGCGAATGGCTGTAGATAGATCGGCGGTAAAAGTAGCGATTCCGCACTGTCGGGGGGTGTAATTGCCGATTAAGCAAGCACGTTGAAAGACATGCCCTTGGGATTCCCTCATATTTAGTTTGACTACAGAATCGCATTTTTAGGCGATGAGCCTTCGGGACCAGATATGCTCCCACTAAGATGACCGCGGCCCTCTTTGCCCTACTTTCTGTCCCAGCAGATTTACCGAGCGTGGCGGATGCCGTCAAAGGCCTCACAAAGAAGGAAGGCTTGATCGAGTCTTATGTCGATTTGGCCAAGGGTCGGCTGTTGCTGAAGCTTCCCAAGCCTGCGGATGAGTCGGGACTGGTTGCGGAGTACCTCTATGCAAATTCGCTTGCGTCTGGATTGGGCGCGAACGAAATCGGGCTGGATCCAGGAGAGGATGGCGAGAGCTTTATCATTCGATTTCGAGTTCGGGGCGAAAAGCTTGTAGTCGAAGCGGTCAATACCACCTATAGGGCGACCACGGACAATGTGGATGAAAGGCGTTCGGTGGAGAAGTCGTTTCCTTCCAGCGTGCTTTGGGCCGGGAAACTCGAGGGCCGTGATTCAGATGGAACTTCAGTCACGGACATCACCGCTTTCCTAGTGCGGGATGCCCACCGAAGCGCGGCGACGTTATCCGGTCCAGGTAGCAATTACAGCCTGGATGCCAATCGAAGCTTTTTGATGCCCGAGGGTTGCTTGTCTTTCCCTGACAATCTTGAGTTCGATGCCAGCCTAACGTTCTCGTCCTCGACGGCTCGACGGGACGTAAGCGAGACGACTCCAGACGGCCAAGCGGTGACGATCATCCAACACCATTCGCTGGTTCGACTGCCTGACTCGGGATTTCAACCGCGAGAGTTCGATCCTCGAAGCGGATACTTTGGTCTGACCACGTTCGACTTTGCCGCCAAGTTAGATCAGCCGCTCATTCAAAGGTTCATTGCTAGGCATCGACTGGAGAAAACCGATCTAACCAAGGCGCAGTCTCCGGTCAAGAAGCCGATCATCTACTACCTCGATAGAGGAGCTCCTGAGCCCGTCCGATCTGCCCTTTTGGAAGGGGGCAGGTGGTGGGCTCAGGCATTTGAGTCGGCGGGTTTTCTGGATGCTTTCAAGGTCGAGGTCCTTCCAGAGTCTGCCCATCCCCTCGACATTCGCTACAACGTGATCCAATGGATTCACCGGTCGACGCGAGGCTATTCCGTTGGAGGTTCGATCATCGATCCGAGAACGGGAGAAATCCTGAAGGGGATGGTCCGATTGGACTCCTCGCGGATTCGCCAAGATATGCTTATCTTTGAAGGGTTGGTGGGGGCAGGCGGGGCTCTATCCGGCCAAGCAAACGACATGTCAATCCCTGGCCTTGCTCGGATTCGGCAATTATCCGCCCATGAGATCGGCCACACATTGGGGCTGAAACACAACTTCGCGGGAAGTGTGCGCAACCGCGCTTCGGTCATGGACTATCCAGGGCCTAAGCTGGCGCTGAGGGCTAACGGCGATATCGACTTCAGCCAAGCCTATGGCGTTGGGATTGGTGACTGGGACAAGTTCGCGATTCGGTACGGGTATGGCACTTCGACAGAAGCCGACCGGAAGAGACTCCTCGACGATGTCCATGTGGGAGCCCAAACATATCTCACAGACGAAGATGATCCCGGTCAAGGGGGCGCCGATTGGCGGTCAAGCAAGTGGGACAACGGCAACAATCCTATCGCTGGACTCAGGAATACGTTGGCAATTCGAAACACGGCCCTCGCCAAATTTAGCGACCGTGCGATTCGTGATTTCACACCACGTTCCCAACTGGAAATCTCGTTAGGGCCGGTCTACTTCTTCCACCGCTACGACCTTGCCACACTGTGCAAAACGATCGGCGGCTTGGAATATGAGCACTCGGTGAAGGTGCCTAAGGGCCATGCCGCTGGTTCCATCGTCCGGCCGGTGTCGGCAGAGAGGCAGGCGGAAGCGCTGAACCTGATTCTTGAGTGCATTGCGCCAAAATTCTTGGACCTGCCGGGTGATATCACGTCGCAACTCGGCCCTCCGGCGCCCGGATACTTCGACCGAAGGGAGAAATTCAAAAACACGACTACCTATGCGTTCGACTCGGTCGGGGCGGCGATCACGGGTGCCGATCTAGCGTTCTCGGAGCTACTGAATCCTGTACGATGTATCCGACTGGTCGAACTGCATACACGAGATGCCTCCTTGCCTTCGCTTGAAGGGACACTCAGCAAGATCACGGCAAAGGTATTCAACTTTGCGCCGGACACCTCTCGTCGGGCTGAGATTGCACGGGGAGTTCAAAGCGCTTACCTGGACCGTCTCTTGGACCTCATCGATGCAGATGTGCCCAGGCATACTCGTTCGCGAGCAGTGGCGGAACTTACCAAGGTAATCGCCATCGTCGGAGGAAGAACTACGAGCGGCTCGCCTGAGTCAGTGGCCCATTATCGACTCCTTGCCGGAGAGATAGATAAGTTCCTCGCTCGCCCAATGGGCGAAGGGAAACGGTCTGCCAAGCCGCTCGGCCCGATGCCTGGGAGCCCGATCGGGTGTAGCCAAAGCTAGGAAGGATGGAAAGGGGATTTGGTTGGGTCAGGTGCAACCTCAGACTCCATTTGCCGTATCCTGTTTTCATGAAGCGCCTTGCCCTTTTGATGTTGCCTGTTCTCGGGCTGTTGGGCTGTAACGATCGCGATGAGACGGATGTGAAGTTGAACGCGGCAGTTGCATTGACCTCCGCCCGCGAGGCGATTTCCACGGCTTGGAGTTCGGCGATGACGGAGGCGGGAAAGATCACCGCGAACTCCAGCAAGGCCGCGCTTGAGCGGGCCAAGGCCCAAACGGCCCGTTTACAGGCAGAGTTGAGTAAGGTCGAGATCAAAAGTCCAATCAACGAAGCCCAAATGAAAGCGGCCCAAGAGCAGATGGCCAAGATTCAAGCCGCCATGAACCTGAAGAGCTTGCAAGAAGAATCAGAGCAAGCAGTTCAAAATGCGATCTCGACCGGCAGAATCGCTCGGCAGAAGTATGAGGATGCGAGCAAGCAGTTGGCCCAGTTAGATGCCAATTATCAAGACTTGAAGGCCAGGCTGGATTCAGCCCAGAGCACGTACGACCAAGCATCGGGAGCATGGAGCTTGGCAGTGGCGAAAGTGCAGGAACTTGGCGCGAAATAACGATTGCTACGACAGCGTCAAGCCCTTTTTGTGTGCGAGCAACGCAGCCTCAGTTCGATCATTGACCTGTAGCTTCTTGAAGATCGCAGTGACGTGGGTTTTGACCGTCTTTTCGGAGAGGCACAGCTTGTCCGCAATTGCCGCGTTCTTCATGCCGGCGGAGATGCACTCCAGGACCTCAACCTCCCGTCTCGACAGCTCCTGAAACACTTGGCGAGTCTCTGTGGCCGCCTTGTTGATCCGGTTGAACTCGCCCAGAACTCTGGCAACCAAGGCAGGATTCATCGCCCCATCGCCATGGTGGGCGGACTTCACGGCATTCCGAATCTCATCCAAACCCGCATCTTTCAAAACGTAGCCGATGGCACCCGCTTTAATCGCCGCGAATACGTTTTCATCGTCGCCAAATTTGGTGAGAATCACGACCTGGATTTCGGGAGACTTCTCCTTCAACTGGCGGGTCGCTGAGATTCCGTCAAGCCGAGGCATTTGAATATCCATCAGCACGACTTGCGGCTTCAGAATATGAGCCTCGGCGATGGCCTGCTCTCCGTTCGGCACCGCTGATACTAAGTTCAAAGCCGGGTCCATCCGAAGGAGCTCGGACAGGGTGTTTCGCAGGAGCGAATCGTCCTCGGCAATCATGACGCGTATCTTTTCTTCCATTAGTTACCTCTTAGGAATCGAAACCTCGACCACCGTTCCTATCTCCAAGGCTCGGATTTTAAACTGGCCATTGCATTCTTCAGCCCGCATTTTCATTCCGTCTAGTCCAGCATGATCAACATGGGATTGGCTGGGGTCGGGGGCGAATCCGATCCCGTCGTCCATGACGTATAACTCCGTGCGATCCTTCCAGAAGCGAAGCTTGATCGTGACATTCTTTGCCTTCGCATGTCTAAGGACATTATTCAGGGCCTCTTGGGCGATCCGGAAGAGTGCATTTTCCGATTCCGCATCTAGTCGAACCAGGGGCCCTTCCACGTCGAACTCCAAACCAAGGCCATTTCGCTCACAGATATTGCTGGAGTACTGTCGAAGAGCTGGCTCGAATCCCCCTACCATTTCATGCTTTCTCAGCCTCTGAACCAGGAATCGAAGTTCGTCAGTCGCCTGGCGAACCGTTTGGCGGCTTTCTCCGGCGAGCTGGGCTGCCCGCTCCGGGTCTTGTTTGGCGACCATCTGGACTAGTTCCATCTGTGATGCGGCCGTAATCAAACTTCCTTGCAAGCCATCGTGCATCTCCAATGCCAGCCGATTTCGGTCTGCCTCAACTCGCAGTTGAGATCGAATTTCCGCAGCTTGCTTGGCCAGGGCGGTCAGGAGCGAACTCATCACGATCAGGAAGAAGAATCGGAAGGCGATGTTGAAAGGAGTCCACTCCTCGATCGGAGTGCTTAGGGAGGCCAGGATCGAACCGGCGATTACCAGAAACGCCACGGTCGCCGACCATCTCCAGTTTAAAGTCTGGGCGGCCTCCGCGATAGGCAGGAAGTAGAGCAGAGCGATGTTGCTCAACGGATTGCTGTCGGCGAAATAGAGGAACATGCTGACGATGGCGACATCGACCGGCGGATAGACGAAATCCCATTTCAGCCAGCTTGGGTTTCGGAAGGCCAGGATGGTGCGGCCACCGAGATAGATGAAGACGCCGATGATGCAATACCAAAGGTTTTGCGCCGAAGCATCGGTGAGGTTGCGACGGACCTCCGGCATGTCCACCCAGAAGAGCGCAAAGGGGGTACAGACCCATAGGTGAATCAGGAAGATCAGATGCCTCTTTTTGCTTCCCGATCCCATGTGAGTGAGTTTAGCGGGTTTGGCCGAAGCCTGCGGTCTTGATTTTGTTGGACTTGGCAGAGGGCGAAGGTGCCATATTAGCGTGATGGCTTCGCAGTGGAAAGCTCGTTGGATTTCTTACGACTATGACCCTCGGCAAGACCTTGGCGTCTTCGTTTTCAGGAATATATTCCTCCTGGATGAGGTCCCTGATGGCCTGCTGGCTCGAGTCAGTGCAGACAATCGCTACAAACTCTATGTGAACGGTGAAATGGTCGCGTTCGGCCCCCAGCGAGGGGACATCTTGCACTGGTTCTACGAGACGATCGAACTTGCGGGCAACCTGAGGATTGGAAAGAACGAGATTGTGGCCGTGGTTTGGAATTTTGGCTGGATGTCGCCGATGGCGCAAGTCTCAGCCAGAACCGGATTTCTGCTCAGTATTCTTGGCGACTCCTTGCCCCACCTCAACACCCCTGGAGACTGGGAGGTTGCCCGCATGGAGGGATGGGACTTCCGCATGATGCATTCGGGCATCGAGCAGTTCTACACCGATATAGGGCCTGGCGAGGTCATCGATGGACGCAAACACGCCAATGCCCTTTCGCCTACGGTTGGCGATCTGAAGTGGAAGAAGCCTCACGGCGTTGCCGGGGCCAAGGATCGGGGCGATGGAGATTCAACGCCTTGGAACTTAGTTCCGCGCTCCATTCCGCTCATGGATTATCGATTGCGCCCTTTGCTTCCCAAGACCAGACGAGGTTTTCGCGGAGATTCGGGAGTGGGATCAGAAGGTCAGACCGTAGAGTCAAATTTAAAACTGAAGAAAGGCGACAAAATTCTGCTGGACTACGAGGAATTGCTTTGTGCCTATCCACGCTTTCACATGAGCGGCGATCCTGGAACTGAGGTCGCGATCACGTACAGTGAAGGTCCCTGGCCCGCCGATGACTCGTCGCCCTGGAACAATACGGACCGACGCGACCGGGCCGATGTCAAAGATCGGATCATCAGGGGATACCAAGACAAGCTGATTCTTGGAACGGGGACCTGCGTATTAGAACCCCTTTGGTGGCGCACGTACCGGTATATGATGCTGGAGGCTTCGGGTGACTGCACGCTCCACAGGCTCGACGCAGTAGAAACGGGCTATCCACTGCCAGAGGAATCCAGTTTTGAGTGCGATGTACCGTCGGTAAGCAAGATTTGGGAAGTCGCGGTGAGGACAGCCGCTCGATGCGCGGGGGAAACGTACTTCGACTGCCCCTACTATGAGCAACTCCAATACATCGGCGACACTCGGATCCAAGCCCTCATCGGCTACTACCTGGGGAAGGACCGGGACTTGCCCAGAAACGCGATTGAGACCCTGGGCTGGTCGCGAATGTCGAATGGGCTCACTCGCAGCCGTTACCCTGACCGTCAACCCCAGGTGATCCCTCCGTTCAGCCTCTGGTGGGTGCTGATGAGGCAAGACCAGAGACTCTACGACCGGGTTTGGACGATGGATCCGGAAGACGACGATCCGATCGATTCGGAAGGTCTTGACGTCGCCAACGCTTACAACCGTCTCAGTTCCGAGGCTATAGATCGGACCTTCTGGTGCTTCGCCGACTGGGTGAGAGACTGGCATGGCACGCCTCCCGGCGGAGCAAGAGCTACGGTGAATATGATTACGCTCTACTTAGCCCACCTGGCAACGGAGATTTCGCTGGACGATCCATCAACCAGAAATCCAAATCGGATTAAGGCGCTTTCAAACTACATCCTTCCGCAAATTGACAAAGTCGATGGATTGGTCAAGCACAAATTGGACCCCGACTGGGTTCCTTGCGAACAGTCGGAAGCGATCTACCGCCTCATTCAGCAGAGGCTGGGCCTGACCGTCGATCCGTGGCCCAACGAAGCCTTGGACCGGGCCAAAGCCGCCCGATGCACCTACTACTTCAGCTACTACAAGCATCTGACCATGGGAACCGCCGACTACTTGAAAGAGTTGGAACCTTGGAGAGAGATGCTCGCCGAGAACCTGACTACCTTTGCTGAAAACCCACCTCCAGTCCGAAGCGACTGCCATGCTTGGTCGGCGCATCCGATCCTTGGGTTCTTTCAACTCGTTGCTGGGGTCACAAGCATCGGGCATGGCTGGAAGAAAGCGAGAATTGCTCCAAATCCAGGGTCACTCAAACGTTTCGATGCCAAGATCGCGCATTTGGATGGGGACCTGCAGGTGGCATTCGAGAACGGACGGTTCAAAGTCAAAACTCCCGTCCCTGCTCAATTCGAGTGGAAAGGCAAGAGCCAGCTTCTTCCGCCGGGTACACACCAAATCGGATGAGTTACCTTTGGGGAATCCTTGGTTGGGCGGTTGTGCTTGCCACCTTGTGGGATGCGTTTACAACGATCGTCGTTCCCAAGACTGTCGAACGCGGGGCAAGTTTCTCCGGCGCATACTACAACTTCACTTGGGCGCTATGGCACCGAATTGCCGGGGCTCTTAAGGACGGGCCCCTCCGGATGTCGGTCCTGACCTCGTTCGCGCCGATCAGCATGCTTCTCCTCTTTTTGTTATGGGCAGCGTCACTTGCCCTTGGCTTCGCGCTGATCCAGTTTTCTCATGGGTCGCTTGGCGACGGTAGTCCATTCACACAATATCTCTATTTCAGTGGGGAGACCTTTTTCACCCTCGGCTACGGAGATATGACTCCGAAGCACGGTATCGGACAATTCATCAGCGTGTTGGAAGCAGGGACCGGCTTCGCCTTCCTGGCGCTCGTGATCGGCTATATTCCCGTTCTCTACGGCCACTTTTCAACCCGGGAGCAGTTGATTGTTCAGCTCGACTCGCGCGCCGGATCCGATCCTTCAGTTGGGCAGCTTCTTGCGAAGTACGGCCATAGCGGGGCAATGGAGGATTTGGTGGCATTGCTGAAAGATTGGGAGATCTGGTCCGCTAAGCAACTAGAGGCTTATCTGAGCTATCCAGTACTTGCTTTTTATCGGTCTCAGCACGACGATCAATCTTGGCTTTGCTCCCTGACTTGCATTTTGGACACGTGTGCCGTGATCGAAATGGGGTTCGGAGACGACCATCCTTGGGCTAAGCGACTGCAGTTCCAGGCCCAAGCCACATTTGCGATGGGCCGACATGTGATTGTGGACTTGGCCTATCTTTTGAATGCCGGTCCGGACTTCAAGGCACCTAGCCGGCTTCCGGATTCAACGTACGATCAGCTTTGCAAGATGTTGAACGATGCCGGAATTGGCATCCAGCAAGGTCGCATTGAGGCATTTCGTCAACGGCGAGCAATGTACGAGCCTTACTGCATTTCACTGGCCAAAGACTTACTCTTCACCCTGCCAGGTTGGGTACCTCAGCCAGGTGCAGTCGAGAATTGGCAGTTGACTGCTTGGGACAGGGCCAACCATTTCTAGTGACGATGGTTGGTACCCTGGCCAAGCTTTGGCCAGGGTTTGGAGGCCCATTTTAGCCGCGCTGCGTCGATGAATCTCCAGGCACGATCGTGTGCTTTCCCGAGCGCAATGCCCACCCTTGGACCCTCGACAATGTCGGGAATTGGTTCAAGTGGCGGCGAAAGGCACAGATCGCCTAAAGCTGGACTTGGATGTAGCAGGTTGGTCCCGTTGTCCAAGTTGGTTATCCCAAACGCCGCCGCAAGCTTCCCTGGCCCTGACAGCAAATCCTCATCTCGTCTGGCATTGGACCGTCTTTCTCGCATGACTTCTAAACCACTCAGAGGCTGAGCGGCTCGGATCAATATCGCGCAGGCGTCCCCTTCCTGACCGGCAACCAAGTTCAGCATCCAATGGCACCCATAATTGAAATAGACATAAGCATGGCCAGGCGGCCCGAACATCGCCATGTTCTTCATCTTTGTTTTGCCAAAAGAATGGGCCGCAGGGTCGTCGGATGCACGGTAGGCCTCGACCTCCACGATCTGGGCTTCAAGTCCTCCTCGCCTCAGTCGCCAACCCAATAAGTGTGGAGCGGCGGCGACAACGTCGTGCGGGAGGAGTTCCAGAAGTCGAGACATTCGCGTCTACGAGGTTACCGCTAGGGGCATACTTAGGCAGTGGCGGTTTCGGAATCCACGATGGTGTCTGAGCTTGGGCGAATCTTGTCGCCTGAGCAGGTGTTGTCTGGTCCCGGCGCCCAGCGGGCCTACGACTGCGACGCCTATTCGGTGGACCGTTCGAAGCCGATGTGCATCGTCTTGCCGGAATCGACCGAGCAAGTGGCGGCAGTCGTTCGCTGGTGTGCGGCGAACCTAGTTCCTTTCACGGGGCGAGGCGCCGGAACAGGGCTAAGCGGTGGTGCGTTGCCCGCTCTGGGCGGGGTGGTGGTATCCACCAAGCGGATGAATCAGATTGTGGAAATCGACATTCCCAATCGTTGTCTCAAGGCCCAAGCTGGAATCGCCAACAAGCGCCTCTCTGATGCCGTCAAGGACCAAGGCCTTCACTTCGCCCCCGACCCGTCTTCACAGTCGGTTTCCACCTTGGGCGGCAATATCGCCGAGAACGCAGGGGGGCCGCACACGCTCAAGTATGGAGTGACCGCTCAACACATCCTGGGCGTGACGATGGTCGATCCGGAAGGAGAGATTCTTGAGCTAGGCGGCAAAGTCCCCGGCGGACCGGGGTTCGACTTTTTTTCCCTGATCGTTGGTTCAGAGGGCACCGTCGGTTTGGTGACTGAGGCTTGGGTCAAATTGACCCCTTTGCCTACCGCCGTCCAAACCGCTCTCATAGCTTTTCCCACCATTCGAGATGCGACCGAGACGGTAGCCGAGATCATCGCTTCCGGAGTGATTCCTGCCGCCTTAGAGATGATGGACCGAGGAATCCTGGTTGCCCTCGAAGCCGCCTTTGGTTTGAAGTATCCCGAAGGAACGGCGGCTCTGCTTTTGGTCGAGTGTGATTCGAACTTGAGTGCGGAGCCGGCTGGCGAATTGGTTCAGAGAGAGATCGAAACGGTGGCGGCAATCTGCCAAGCCCACAACGCGATCGACATCAGCATCGCTCAGGATGAAGCGGAGCGTCAAAAGCTCTGGCACGCGCGAAAGAAGGGCGTCGGTGCCATGGGCCGACTGGCCCCTTCAATCGTAACCCATGATGGCGTTATTCCTCGCTCCAAGCTTCCCGAAATGCTGGACTTCGTCTATGAGGTTGCGGAGCGGCATGGAGTCAAAGTTGCCAACTTATTCCACGCCGGAGACGGCAACCTCCACCCCTGCTTCTACTTCGACGATCGAGACCCCAAGCAGGTCCATGCCGTGATCGAGGCCGGGGAAGAGATCATCCGTAAGTGCGTTTCGCTAGGCGGAAGCGTAACCGGCGAGCATGGGGTCGGGGTGGAGAAGCAGGATTTATTGCCGCTGATGTTTACGCCCGATGACCTACGCCTGCAGGCGATGGCGAAGCAGATCTTCAACCAAGGCAACCTCTGCAACCCCTGCAAGATTCTCCCGACCGAGAAGAGTTGCGTCGAGCACAAAAAGCGCTGGCGAGGAGTGGCTTGGTGAGCGAAACTCACGAGCCGACAGCTAAGGAAGAGGTCGCTGAGATCGTGAAGGGAGGTTCCAAGTTCTTCCTTAGGGGAAGTGGCTCACTAAAGCAATTTTCGGTTCGTTCGGAGGAGGAGAGCTATCCGACGATCCTCCTGGAAGGGCTAAATGGAATCATCGATTTCAGTCCCAATGATCAAGTCGTGAATGTCCGCGCAGGAACTCGGCTGTCCGATGTTGGCTTCGAGCTAGAAAAGCACGGTCAAAGCATTCCCTACTTGAATCTCTACGAAGGTTTCCAAACGAAAGTGGGGGAAGGTACGGTTGGCGGAAGCTTGTCAATGAATCTCCCACACTTCCTTGAACGGGAGTGCGGCACTTGGAGAGATTGGATTCTTGGCCTAACCGTCATTCTTGCTGACGGCACAATTTGCAAGTCGGGCAGCCACGCGGTCAAAAGCGTTGCCGGTTACGACGTGCACAAGCTTTTTGTCGGGGCTCGAGGGACGCTTGGGGTCGTGACCGAGGTAATCCTGCGTACCTATCCGAGTGAATCGCTCCCGAAGATGGAGACAGATGACAATTGGCATGTGCCCCGCACAGAGACGGATCGCCTTTGCTTCCACCGGGTCACGGCTAAGGACTATGAAGAAGCTTGGAGCAACGCCCGTGAATTCTATTCCTGGGGAGTGCCTAAGACAAGTACGATTCTCGTGTGGCTGCCGCCCGATCGGGACTTGCCCAGGTTTCCTGGTGACCAGCTTATCCGCTCCGGCTGCGGCGCAAAGAACCTGGAACTCACCGACCCAATCCAGATCAAGTTGATGAAGCGGGCCAAGCAGATTTTCGACCCGACTAACAAGCTCAATCCCGGCGAATGGGGATTCATGTGAGCCAACTTACCGACCTCACAACCCAATGCATCCGGTGCGGCTTCTGTTTGGAAAGCTGCCCGACCTTCGTCCTGACCGGCGAGGAAACAGAATCGCCCCGAGGCCGTATCTACCTGGTTCGCAGCGCGGAGGAGGGCCAAGTTCAGTGGCAGGATGCCAAGCCTCACTTGGACAAATGCCTCGGCTGTCTTGCCTGCACCACAGCCTGTCCGAGCGGAGTCAAATACGGCGAAATCCTAGAACTGGCCCGAAGCAAAGTGGGCAAGAGCTTGCCAAAAAAGGCTCTTCTCACGGGAATGACCAGGCCCAATCTCCTGCGCATCCAACTCAAGCTCGGCCGACTCTTCCCCAGCAAACGAATTCCCGCTTTGCTTAGCCGACTCTTAAGCGGGCAAACCCCAGAAGTCGATAAGCCCCAACTCCCTGCCAAGAAGTCCTTTCCGTCGCTCGATGAATCCAAGCTCCCACCTATCCGCGGCGAGGTCTTCATGCTCGAAGGCTGTGCGATGCGCGTGTTGTATCCCCACGTCAACGAGATCACGCGTCGGATGTTGCGCCGGGTGGGATTTCAGGTCCGCGAAATTGGGCAGGGATGTTGTGGGGCTCTGCACGCCCACAACGGCTACCTTGATGAGGCGAAGGCGATGAGGAGTCGCCTGTATTCCGCATTGAGTGGCGATATCCCGATCATCGTCAACTCGGCAGGATGCGGGAGTTGGCTTAAGGATGGGGATCGATCCGGATGGGTCTTCGACGCCAGCGAATTCCTCTTGCAAGAGGGACTCGCAGAAATTCTGGCGCGTGAAGGCACAGGCGGTCTGACTAGAGTGACCTACCACGACGCCTGCCACCTGAGCCATGGACAAGGAATCCGCTCGGCGCCCCGAGAATTGCTCAAGGCTATTCCGGGCTTGGAGTTGGTCGAGCTTGAGGAATCGGACATGTGTTGCGGGAGCGCGGGAATCTACAACATCGCCCAACCCAAAATGGCTCGCGAACTATTAGAGCGTAAATGGAAAAACATCGAGTCGACCGGAGCCACCATCGTCGCAACGGGCAATCCGGGATGCCATGCCTGGATTGCACAAGCCGCCCGAGAGCATGGGCAAAGGGTCGAGGTATTGCACACGCTTGAAGTGTTGGAAAGATCGTTCCTACGACCTCGGTCCACGTCTTAACCGAGACCAAAAACCGCCACGACCAGGATCATCCTCTATCTCTTTCCGATATGTGTGCATTGGGTGGATAAACAAGGGCATAGGCGAAGCCGTCACATTCGGGAAGCAATGCAAAACATCGGCGACCTTTAGCCACCGATTCACATACTCCGCCTTGGAACCACTGTAGCAAGCCCTTACTTCAGCGAGCTTTAGCTTCGGCAAGCCGAGCCTAACCCGCTCTTCGATCACCCAATCCAGGTCGCTTTGCCGAAAGTATCCGCCATTGCCCAAGTGCAGCGCGCCTCCCTTGTCGCCGTGGCCGTAGAAGAAAAACTCGTCTGCTTCCAGCAAAGCTTGACGAAGCTCCTCAGTAGTGGGCCGCACTAGCAACCGCCCGGGCCGCCTGCCCAATGTGAACCCAAAAGCAAAGTCGGTGAACGGAACCCTTGCTTCGTCACCCCTTACGATCAGTAGGCCTGGCATAGCTGTTCTGTCATTATGAGACGTAAGTAATTGAAACGCCGGAACCAAGAAACCGTAGAACCTACGGTGGCAAAGCCCATGAACGACTCTAAGAACACCACGCTCGTCGATATCCAGAGCACCCAAGACGAGCGCAATATCCCGATCGACCGGGTGGGGGTTCGCAATGTGAAGTATCCGATGTATGTGCGCGAGCGCGACAATGGGCCGCAGTACACGCACGGCGTCTTCACCCTAACCGTCGATCTACCCCGCGAATTCAAAGGCACCCACATGAGCCGGTTTCTGGAGGTTCTAGGCGAGCATAACCGCGACCTCAGTGTTGAGACGATTCCCGAGATTCTCGCCAAGTTGAGGGAGAAACTTCAAGCCGACACCGCCCACTTAGAAGTGACCTTCAAACTCTTCCGCGAAAAGGCGGCCCCGGTCACGGGCAAGGTCGGCATGATGGCCTATGACTGCGGATTTTCGGCCTGGGGTGGCGCAAAGGACTGCTTCGAATTGATCCTAACCGTTCCGGTGACGACCCTGTGCCCATGCAGCAAAGAGATCAGTGATTTCGGCGCCCATAACCAGCGAGGATACGTCACGGTTCGGGTCAAGCCCAACGGTGGAACTCTTTGGCTGGAGGACGTGATCGATATGATTGAAGCCTGTGGCTCCGCTCCGCTCTATCCGGTGCTGAAGA
>JACMJO010000066.1 GCA_014380605.1 Fimbriimonadaceae bacterium
GAGGACTATGACCTCTCGCAAAGAGCCTAGCGTTACATTGGGGAAAACATCTACTCGCTTTGAACCGGTCGTGAGGTCGTTGTAAACCTGGTTAACCCTGCCGATTGGAATCCCTCTTGGAATGCGATCGCTGTATCCAGATGTCGCCACCAGGTCTCCGTTCTCGACCGGTGATGTCGAATCTAAAGTGAGCACAAGAAGCGATGCATTCTCCCCTTTGATCAGACCTGCGGAAGGCGGGTTGCGGGTAATGACGAGTGCGCCGATCTTTCGGTTAGGATCGGCAAGGAGGCTGACCTGGGAATCGAAGGGTCCAACCGTCTGAATCGTTCCCACAAGGCCCTCGCCGGTAACCACGGCTAGCCCAGGTCGAACGCCTCGATTCGAACCCACCGAGATCGTGATCCGATTCTCATTGGCAAAGTATCCGATGACCGTCGCGGCGACCTTTTCGCGGCCAACGATCGGCGGGAGTTCGTTCAAGGCGCGAAGGTTGTCGATCTCGTGGGCTAAACGATCAACCGTTTCACTGTATTGCCTGGCAATCGTTTCGTATTGCTTCAGCCCTCGATTTTGCCGGGACAAATCGGATGCATTGAAAATGCCGGCGAAGAAATCCGAGGTCGAATTTGCGGCAATGGTGATCACGCTAGCTAACGGATTCGTCGTGGACCTCACTAGGCTGGTCACGAAGTCAATTTTTCCAACCTGTCGTGAGCCGCTCTGCATTCGGCCCAGGATGGCCCCGAGAACGCAAAGTACGAGCAGGACGAAGAAGTCTCGTCCAGGCGACGACCTCACGTTTTCGAAGACTTCTCGAGCATCTTTCGAATCAGTGGATTCTCGTGAAGACCCTCAACCACAATTCCCGTGCCCTTTACAACGCAACTAAGGGGATCCGAGGCAATGTGGACAGGCATTAACGTTTCGCGATGGATAAGTTCGTCCAAGCCACGCAAGAGGGCGCCTCCACCGGCAAGTACGATGCCGTGGTCCATGGCGTCGGCGGCTAGCTCTGGTGGAGTTGCTTCTAACGTGAGCTTTACTGCTTCGACAATCGAGTTAAGGGGCTCCTGGATAGCCATCCGAACTTCCTCGCTGGAGATGGTTGCGCTTCGAGGCAAGCCAGTCACGAGGTCGCGACCTTTAACCTGCATTTCCAACTCAATCTCAAGCGGAACGGCGCTCCCGATCTCAATTTTGGTCTGCTCAGCGGTTCGGTCCCCAATGTAAAGATTGTAAGCGCGCCTTACGTAAGAGGCGATCGCCTCATCGAGTTCATCCCCAGCCACCCGAATAGACCTGGAGTGGACAATACCACCGAGGGAGATGACGGCCACTTCCGTCGTTCCTCCGCCGATATCGACGATCATAGAACCACTCGGCTCGTCCACGGGCAGGCCAGCGCCGAATGCGGCCGCCATGGGTTCCTCAATTACATAGGCTTGGCTTGCTCCGGCGTTCTTCGACGCCTCGATAACCGCGCGACGCTCAACCTCCGTGACGCCACTTGGGATGCCAACAACAACCGTCTTGCGCATCAAAAATCGATTGCTTACTTTGCCGATAAAGTGCTGAAGCATCTTTTCGGTCTGGTCGTAGTCCGCAATCACGCCGTCCTTGAGCGGTCTCGTTGCCACGATATTCGCGGGGGTTCGGCCAAGCATTCGCTTCGCTTCTTCACCGACGGCAACCACCTTGCCGTCGTCCTTGTTAATGGCAACGACGCTCGGCTCTCGTAGCAGGACGCCTCTGCCTCCAACATGGACAAGGGTATTGGCCGTTCCTAGATCGATCCCGATATCTCGTCCAAATCGATTAAAAAATCGGTAAAAGGTGTTCGGCCGATAGTTATTCTTCATCAACATTGATCTCCCCTGTGTTGAGCCGTTTGGCCAAGGTCTCCTGGGAGATCGCAGACAAAATGATCGCTGAATCGGCAGTAAAGATGACAGACTTAGTGCGCCTGCCCTGGGTCGCATCGATAAGACTTCCGGACTTACGCATTGCCTGAACCAGTCTGCGCATTGGCGCCGATTCGCTGCTAACCATAGCAACGATCTTATCGGTCATCACAAAATTGTAGAACCCCACGTTCAAAACAACCGGGGTGGGCATGTAGGCACTCCTAGAAAACGGACTAACCTATCAGTGTGGCTGATTTGCTAGGTTCCTGGCAAGGACCTTGACTTGAGACACAAACCGATGCCAGCGGAAGGAAAGGCTACTTTGCCCCTGAAAATCCGGGCTTGCCTCCACCTGTTGGAGGGCCACCTAGGCCAGCTGGACCACCTGGACCACCTGGGCCTCCACGGCCTCCCCCGAAACCTCCGGCCGGGCCGCCTTCGCCACCGCCGCCCCCACCGGGAAGGCTGTTAGCCATCACAACGTCGCCTTGCGGTAAAGCTGGAGGAGCAAGGTTAACCGCCTCGGGCGCGGCAGGAGCGATAGGCTCGCGCTTTGTTCCGAAGCAAACCCCCGCAATGATGAGCGCGAGTACGATTGCAACGATGGAAATGATCAGATCATTTTGATTCTTCATGGCGATTTGTCATTGTAGACGCTAAGTCCAGAAACAGAGGTTACACTTTAATGACGGAAATGTCGAACTCCGGTGAGAACCATGGCCATTCCCAGTTCATCTGCCCTATCGATAACCTCGTCATCTTTTTTGCTTCCGCCCGGTTGAGCAATTGCCGCAATTCCCGCCGCGCCCGCAGTTTCAATGCTATCGGGAAATGGAAAGAAAGCATCGCTTGCCAGCGATGCGCCGTTTGCTCCCACTCCCGCCTGATCCAGGGCCAGCCTCACGGATTGGACGCGATTCATTTGCCCAGCGCCAACGCCAAGCAGTCTAGATTCCGTTCCTACGACGATGGCGTTTGACTTGACATGGGGAATGATCGACCATTGGAATCTCAGCGCCGCCATTTCAGAGTCAGAGGGCCTTCGCTTGGTGACCACCTTCCACTCGCAGTTAGGATCTTCATCGGTCTGCTGAATGATTGCCCCACCTCGAATTGACTTGATGGAGAGCGAAGGCTCGC
>JACMJO010000067.1 GCA_014380605.1 Fimbriimonadaceae bacterium
TCGACTCTAACCCCAATAAAACCTAAAACTCAAACAAATCCTCTTGATCGGGTTTTCGTCGACGGGGGACGATTTGGTCTTGGGGCCGGATTTCTACTTGTAGGAGATCGTCGGAGATGCTTTGGAAGAGGTCGAGGAGATTCTTCGGGTCCGACTGGGGGTCTAGCCATCTTGCCTCATCTTCCTCGCTGGTGAGGACCACCGGGACGCGCTCGTGGAACTCGGCGGCTTTGCCTTGGGCGGCGGCGGTGATCATGACGCAGGAGAGGCCGGGGAAGCCTGCTCGATAGGTGTAGAGCCCGGCAAAGGAGACGAACTCCTGGCCCCGCACGCTCAGGCGGTTGGCGACTCGCTTGCCCTTTTCGCCGGACCACTCGCACCAGCCGGTGGCGGTGAGGATGCATCGGGCGGACTGCATGGCTTGGTAATACATGCCGCGTCGCTCCATGAGGTTGCGGACGACGGTGTCGTCGCGAGCGTTGTTGGGCTTGCTGAACTTCTCCAGGTCGGCGTCTTTCACCCAGCCGGGGATGAAGGCCCAGTACATGGTCTTGAGCACGCGCTGGCCGTCTTCGGTGAGCACGACCACGGATCGGTAAGTCGGATAGACCTCCTCGGGAATCTCTTCGGCCGTGATCGTCATATCCCGGGCGGCATACTTCTCCGCGACCTTCGCGGATTGGTGCTCTTGGAAGTAGCGATGACACACAGTAGGTTTGTACCTTGAAGCAATGTCCGGGGCATTGGCTACTGACGATTCACGATTCACGCCCCAGGGGCATTGATCAGCGATTCCAGCGGAATCTTAAGGTGCGCGTGAAGGGCGCGAATCTGGTTCAGGCTAGGCGTTCGCCT
The DNA here is from genome assembly GCA_014380605.1 of Fimbriimonadaceae bacterium. Lineage (GTDB taxonomy): Bacteria > Armatimonadota > Fimbriimonadia > Fimbriimonadales > Fimbriimonadaceae > 55-13. Next base: position 856 of record JACMJO010000067.1, read on the forward strand.
ACCATTGAGAATCTCACTGAGTCGGGAAGCTCCGCCGAGCACCTTTGCGACGTCCGCGTTAGAGTACTGCCGCTGTTCCATTGCGGATCGAATCGCGCTGACGCAGTCCGGCGGTTCCATCGGATAGTGCTTACGCTCATAGGCTTCGATGACCAAGGCCAATGCCTCTCTTTCATCCGCCTCGTGAGTTCCCGAATCGGCCATGAAGACCCGCTCAAGACTTCTCAGGGCTTGTTGAAGATCCTCATCAGTCTTGATGACCGGAACGGTGACGGTTTTCATTTATAGCTTCTCAATCTGTTTTAACGTCAGTCTTCCGTAGTCGTCATGGTGTCCCACCCATTTGATCAGAACTCCATGAAAGTCGAAATTGATCTGGGCGATGATCCTCCACTTGTTTCCACCAATGTCGAAGACGTATCGATCCTTCACGATATCGGTCTGGTTGAAAGTCTGTTTGATGTCGGCGAAATTCTTCCAATCGGCGGCCTCCGCTTCCTTGAACCAAGCCCGCATCGGCTGCTCTGCTTGAGCGTCTTCCACTTCCCAGAACTTCTTGAGCGTGGAACACGCAAAGACTCTCACGAGCTATTATAGGCAGATTTTTACCAATTTGGTAATTCCGACGTCAGAATCCTGGTACATGTTCCATACAGTCCTTCACCCAGCCGGGAATGATTGCCCCGTACATGGTATTGAGCACGCGATGGCCGTTTTCGATGCCCCAACCTTCATTGGATTAGGAGGAACCATGGCAGCGGAAATACTTTTCCGGGGGCAGTTCCTTTGGTTTAGCTTCGGAAAATCCAAACCCGCCAGAGAGTAGGGCACTTTTGTATGCCTTAACAGCAGGAACGAGTTGTGGAGGCTAAGAACGACGTCAGTCGTTTGTCTTCACTCAAAATGACGCCGCTCCAATTTCAAAGTGGTGTCTGTCCAACATATAGGAATATGTTGAACAACAACACTTTTCTTCTCTCCAAAACTGGTGCTGTCCAGTAAATCCCTAGGGATTCTTAGACAACACTTCACCTCGGATAAGTGGGTTTGGCAGGTAAGGCTTGGTTCCGTGCACAATTAGGCATTCCCCTTCTTGGAAACCTCAGTTGAACGAATCCACCAGCGCCGTTACCGAGAGAAAACCGGTCCGTTGGCCTTGGTTGCTGTTGGTGCCCGCGATTATCCTTCTGATCACATACGGCTACCTTCAAATAGCTTCGGGTTGGAACCGGTCGTTCCTACACATCTTCCCGAACGGCTTCACGGGTCCGAGCAAGATCCTGCTCGACCCCGCTGCGCCGCCCCTTGGCCGAAGCAAGGACGCCACTGTCTTGCGGTACGGCGATGCGGGCCTTGTGAAGGTGAACAAGAGCGACTTTGAGGATCTCTCGCATTGGGCTCACCACGAGTACATATATGCGGACGGGAAACGCATCAACTCCTACATCCCGCATACCGGCCAGGTAACCCCCGGACCCTGGATCGAGCATCTTCCCCGAGAGGCACTTATCATTGACGGCAAGGACAGCGCGAAGCAAGCCTTTAACTCTCGTATTGGGACGATGAGTCGGAAGTAGCGCGTCGGAACTCCTCGGAACTCCATCGAGTTGTCAGCATCTTGCGCCGACCCTACATGAAAGTTAAGAGTGGACAACTTAGGGAATCTGTACCGCCTCAAGCGCGTTTCAATGAATGATGAGCCTTATCGCGATCGCCTTCGTGGTGATTGGACAGTCGTTACCAATCCAAAAGGTCACGGGCTACAAGCCCGTGTTCATTCCGGCGATCGCGTCAAAAGGCGAGTTCATAGGTTCAAGGGTTGAGAAAGAGGGCGTGAAAGACTATGCGACCATTTCGTCAAGGTGGGAGATCTTCATACCCATGAACAAGGTTGCAGAGAGCTTGCGAAGGGGGTCTTGGGACAAGATTCCACCCACAAGTGAGGTAACCCATTTCTTTAGCAAAGACCTCCCAGACAGGACAATCGAGGTTCACCTATGGGAACAGTTTAAGGGAGGAACCATGCGACAAGGGAAGTTCCATCCGTCCTTGGTGACCACTCTTATGCTCAAGGAACGAGCGTTGCGGAGTGGTCCTCTCCCAAAGACCTGGCCATCCGCCGCAAGGATGGCGCCTTCGGGACCTTGGTCGCCTCCCTTACTTGGACTAAAGCTGCCCGACCACTGGGCCATCACCGCCATACCAAGTGGCCTACCCGTCTACAGGCTGACTTGGTACATCGATCAGGACCTGGCAACAGTTCGAGATCGGGTAGCACAGCGATTTCCCGGATGGCGTCGATCAGGACACTCCTTCTACAGCGGAGAACGTCGTGCACGGAACTCCTCGCTATCGCTCAGCCAGGGTCCAAGACACAGTCTATCGAATTCGTCAGTGAGATACGACTCTCCACGGTGAAGGAACGGTCAAACGGCCCGCAAACGGAGCTAACCATGAGCTGGCTTCAACAACCGCGAACTCCATAATCTTTCGGACCCCGACCTCCGAAATCCAGACTCTAGGCTCTCAACTCTATGCTCTCAACTCCGAGCGTGCTCCTTGAAGAACTCCACCATCGGTTTGTTCGCTTCCTTGGGATAGGTGTGGTTGCCGGGGTAGATGTAGAGGCCGAGGTCGGCTTTGGTTCCCTTGAGCGTGCCCATCTTGGTATCGCCATCGACCCCGTTCAGGTTCTTGACATACCGAATCCCCATTGTCTGGGCGATGGGGCGGACGAGCTGGTCTTCCTCGCCCATCACGATGAAGGCGGGCTTGGGCTTCAGTTGGCCGCGATAGGCGCTGGCGACCGCGCCGCTGGGTCCGAACGCGGCGAAAAAATCGCCTCGCTGAGCCCACAGGAGGTAGCTGAACGCGCCCCCATTGGAGTGGCCCATGGCATAGACCCGGTTGGGATCGGCTTTGAATTCGCGGATCATGCGAGCGTACACGGCGTCGAAGAACTTGAGATCGCGGTCGCCATTGTCGCCCGCCTTGTGCTGCCAGCCGTTCTTCTCCCCCTTCGGGTCGCTTAGCCTGCCCACGGTCGGCAGCCCCTGCAAATAGACCACCACCGCCTCGGGCCAAAGCTCGTGCATCTGGAAGCTGCGGGCGGCGTTCCTCATATTCCCGCCATGCCCATGGAACCCAAAGACCAGCGGAGGCTTGGCGGTCTTAACGCTCGGAGCGTAAATGGTTGCCTGACGGCTGACTCCGTCGACGGTATAGGTGGTGATCTCCTGATTCTGGGGCGCGCTAAGGATGAGAAAAGCCGCGAGAGCAATCATGTTGCCGGTTGAGACGAGGGAAGGTGGGGAGAGTTCAGGGGGCGGGTTGCTTGGTTTCTAAGTCTCCGGGTTTCTGGGTTTCTGGGTCCGGCGAACTTGGGAATTCGGAGTCCGGAGTTGAGAGTGCTGGAGCGGAGGAGCACAGGCGCTTGGGGCGAGGTACAAGAGACTTGAACCAGGGACCTAGCGGCTTAGAAACCAAGCAACCTAGAACCCCAAACTTGCCAAAATGGGGTGAACCTATTGGGGTCCTTCTGGTTCTATGAACGCGCTGACTACCGAGAACCGGAGACGACTTATGGACGACGCGACGCTTGCCGACCAGATCAAAGATGGCCAACCTGAGGCCAAAGAAAGGTTCGTACGAACCCATTACGAATCGCTGATGCGATTTGCGCTGTGTCTGACTCGAAACCAGACCGACGCGGAAGATCTGACCCAGCAAGCGCTTTTACGCGCCATCCAGAATATCGACCGGTACGGCGGCCAATCCTCGATCAAGACCTGGCTCCACGCGATCCTCTTTCGCGAGTTCACCAAATGGCGGCGCTCGTTCCGCCGATTGGGCGTGCTTCGGAAGGATCATCCACTGGATAAGTGCCCGTTCGACCAGCTTCGGGAGGCGCAAGTCATCCTGGATGCCCTGGATACGCTCGACCCCATCCACCGCGCCGCGTTCGTGCTGCACGAGGTTCAAGGGTTCGACGTTTCCGAGGTCGCGACGTCCCTGGGAATCCCCGAAGGCACGGTCAAATCGAGGCTCCACCACGCTCGCAGTCGGCTCAGATCCAAACTAGAAATCAATACGGAGGAACCCAATGGAAACCCCTTACTCCAGACTCGATGAGGCGATCGACGAGGGCGTCAGCGCCCTTCGAGAAGCAACCCTCGACACGTCTCGAATGGCGACCGTTCTATCCCCTCGATCCAAGCGCTCCATCGTCTGGCCCGTCGGCCTTGCGACCGCCGTAGCCTGCGCGACCGGAGCGATCATTCTTCTTGCGCCCACCAAAGCCGACGCTGGCGAATTCGAAAAGGTTAAAAAAGCCGTCCAGGGCCAGCCCGCGGTCTACGAAAAGGTTCTCCAGCGAGGCAAAGACCAGAAATGGGAAGTGCGAGTCGAAACCTTTAAGGACGGCGACAGGCGAGCCGTCAAATGGGCCCCCGCCGAGGGCGGCTATCAATTCGTCGTTCAAGACGGCAAGAAGTACGAAAAATGGCCCGACAAGAAAGAGGTCAAAGTCACGTTTGAGGCGGATGTGGTCCTAGAGGGCCAGTTTTACAACGCTTCCATTTCGGAGGTTTTGGCAAGGGAAGGGATGGAGTTCATCTCCATCAAGCGATCCCAAAAGAAGGAAGGTAGAGCTTGCGATGTCTATCGGGTGAACTTCCAAAAGGAA
>JACMJO010000068.1 GCA_014380605.1 Fimbriimonadaceae bacterium
ACCGACGCTCTCATGGCGAGCGGCCAATTCAAGCCGATCCTGGATTGGCTCAAGCTCAAGGTCTATTCCCAAGGCAAGCGCTACACCCCCAAGGATCTGGTCCAGCGAGTAACTGGCAAGCCAATGGGCGCCGAAGATTACTTGACCGGTTTAGGAGCTAAATACCGAATCATCTACGGAATCAAGTAGCCGGTAGATGATCGTGCCGTCGCTCCAACCACAAATCCCTGCAATCCGACGCGGAGCGTGTAGCCGTGGGCAGGGAACCACGGTAACGCCGGGAACTAACCGCGTTGACCCCGCCGCCGTCGCAACAACGCCAGGGCCCCTACTCCGATAACTGCCAAGGTTCCCGGCTCTGGCACCGCCCTGATGTTTGACCCCGTCAGGAAGTAGCCGCCCATGTTGAAATAGCGGGCCCCGGGCTCATAGCCCGAAATGTATTCACCATAGCTCAACACTTCGGCAATATAATCGCCCTGGAAGAGGGTCCCGGTGAACGAGTGGACAAGAGTGGTCGAATCCTCCAGCGCTGAACCGACAAAGCTACCCGAACTCGTATAGATGTTCAGGACGCTCCGCATGGTGGCACCCGGATCAGCTGTACCCTTCGTTAAGAAATCGTTGCCGTCGTTCACCGTCAAAGTGAGCGAGCCGCCGCCCGCTCGAAAAGCGAAGTAGTCCTTCGTATAGTTGTTTTGCCCGACCGCCGTATATCCCGACGAAGCCTTAGGCATGATGAAACCCTTGTTGATGTCGTTGTTGACATCGATGAACCCTCCGGCATTTACCGCGATCGGAGTAGCCGTTGCAAATGAATGGCCCCGTCCGTCATCAAGTAGAGCACCAATACCTCCGGTCTGCTGAATTCTCGCGACGTCGTTTGCGTTGATCCCTGCCGAGCCCTGCCGCCAAGTGCCGCGCTGCGACACATAGCTCGTTCCCATGATCGGAGCATAGGAGCCGTTGCCGGTCGCCCCGTTATTGTTGCTGTAATCATTACCGTTGCTTTCATCGCGCTGGTGCGATAGGCCCAAGATATGGCCATCCTCATGGATTCCCGCTGCGGACATCGTTTTGGCCGATGTGCCCGTGCCGTTAACGGGAAAAACCCAGTTGGTATGTCCGCCGGAAAACGTGTTTGCATTCTGAGCGGTGCCAACATAAGAGACCCCGCCAGCGGACCCATACCAGGTATTGGTTCCACCAAATATGGTGTGGCCGAAATACTGTTTCTGATCGTAAAAGGCGATTCGCTGGGCGTCGGTCAGTCCGGCCGCCGCCGGGTCCACCGTGGTGACGTTGATGTTAAACCCGCGATAGGCATTTGCAAAGCGCGCCCAAGTGTCTTTGATCGCCTGGGTTTCGGCGAGATTGAAGGTGGTTCCATCGCCATCGATCGTGTAGGCGGGAACGATGCCAGGCGACCGATTGGTGCCACCCCATTCGCCAATCCCGTTAGGGTTCGCGACGTTGCGATAGTCAAGCCCAGAGAAGTTCAGAAAAAGATTATATGTTGCGCCAAAGTTGCTGTCTAAGCCCGGGGCAACGGGGCTTTGGGCCAGGGCTGAACTCCCGAATACAATGGCAAGCGCCGAAATAAACAATCCTCGGTTGGAACGCATAAACAATCTCCTCTCCTCAACCCAGCAGAACTGGGTGGTCAAAGGATACATCTAGAATGGGCGGCTCGGACAGTTAAGAGATGAACCACAATCCGATTTACCGTAATTCTTGCAGGTCTGCGATACTCGGATTTCCCCGAAGCTGTTGGCTCACGGAGTCGATCTGGCCTCAAACGTGTTGGCAAATAGCCGTTGGCGGCGGATAGGAGATCACGAGAGTTGGGGCGTGGTCAATGGAACCATACATGGCTCAAAGTCGCCATTCAGCCCTACTCTTCCGAGACTTCCTCTTCCCCTCCGTCCTCAAAGCCCTCGCCTTCTTCCAACTCGCCGTCGTCGGTGTCTTGGACGATCCTCGCGATTGATCTCACGGTGTCGCCGTTGGCCAGGTCGATCAGTTTGACGCCCTGGGCGACTCGGCCGGTGGTGCGAATCTCCTTCACTCGGACTCGGATGCCCTTGCCGTTGACCGTCATCACGAGGAGCTTATCGTCTTGCTCCACGATCTCTGCGCCCACGATCTTGCCCGTCTTCGCCGTGCAGTTCATAGTCAGGATGCCCGACCCTCCACGACCCTGGACTCGATACTCCGTCAGATCGGTCCGCTTGCCATAGCCGTTCTCGCTGACGACCAGGAGGGTGTTCTCTTCATTCACGATATCTGCGCCGATCAGCTGGTCATCCCGATTCGAAGACTTAAACATGATCGCCCGAACGCCGCCTGCGGCTCTCGATCTAGACGTCGCATCCTTCTCGCTGAACCGAATGCTCTGACCCTCTAACGTGATCAGGATCACGTCATCGTTCCCTCGAGTCTTCAACACCCAGCCAAGCTCGTCGCTCTCTTCGATATCGAACGCCTTCAGGCCGTTGTTGCGAATGTTCGCAAACGCGCTCATTGGCGTTCGCTTGATCTCTGCCCAACGGTTGTGGCCCGTACCTCGCGTAATCATCGTGAGGAAGCCTTCCCCGCTTAAATCCTTAACGCTGATGGTAGCCGTAACCCGTTCTCCACCCACAATCTGGATGTAGTTGATAACCGGCATGCCCTTGGCGTACCGACCCGACTCGGGAATCTCATAAGCCTTCAGCTTGTAAGCGCGACCCCGGTCCGTGAAGAACAGGATGGTGTGATGTGTGTTCACTTGGAAGAGGTGGGCGGGTTCGTCGTCAGCCTTGAGTGTGTTGTTCACGC
>JACMJO010000069.1 GCA_014380605.1 Fimbriimonadaceae bacterium
GAACATTGAAATCTCTTTGGATGCCAAGCGCCTCCGGCCGGACTTGCCCATTGTCGCCCGGATGTTCGACCAGAACCTAGCCGCTCAATTGGCCTCCCACCTTGGAATTCAACGTGCGCTTGCCATGTCGGTTGTCGCCGCTCCGGCATTTGCTTCTGCGGCGTTTGGCGACCACGTAGGAGCGGAGTTCGACCTTGATGGACAGCGGCTGATCGTCTTCCGAGTAGACGCTCAGGATGGCGATACATTCATAGGTTGGCGTATGGATCGTTTCCTAGCAGAATACGGTCTTGCGGCCCTACTTTACGTTACGCGTGAAGGCAATACCTTTGAGAATCCGGCAGGTGAATTGCTGATTGCCTCAGGCGACACAATCAAGGTCATTGGAGCGACCCACTTTATTCGAAAGCTTCGCCCTGAATATGCGCAGTCGACTGCCAGACTGAAAGTCGACTCTGAGTTCAAACGGTCAATCAACCCATTAGCCTTCCTGAGCTTTACTGGGAGAATTTGGCGCAATACATCGGTTGAACTGAGGGCAGTCAGCATCTCGATCATCCTCCTGATCTTTATCAGCGTCTTCGTCTTCAGCTATGGGATGAGCCTCTCAGTTGGCGATGCGCTGTATTTTGTGATTACGACGGTGACGACGACGGGTTACGGAGACATCTCACCGATCAAAGCATCGCTGTGGCTAAAACTCTATGCTTGCTTGATGATGGTCCTAGGTTCGGCCAGTATTGCCGTTCTCTATTCCATCGTCACCGACTACATCGTGACCGCCCGCCTGCAACAGTTGGTGGGTCGGCAAAAGGTGCCGGAAAGCGGACACGTCATTGTTGCGGGAATCGGCGACGTCGGCTACCGAATCGTGGAGGAGCTGGATCGGATGGGGGCCAAGGTAGTCGCGGTCGATACGGATGCAAACGGGAAATACCTCAGCACGATTCGCTCTCGTGTGCCGGTCATCATCGGCGATGCCCGCGATCAGGAAACCCTGCGCCGAGCCGGCGGAGAGAAGTCGATTGCCACAATTGCCGCATCGGGAGACGATGCCGTCAACCTGAGCATCGGCCTGGCCAGCGAAAGCCTTAACCCTGAAAGCCGTTCAGTTTTGAGGCTCTTCGACAGCGCTTTCGCGGCGAAGGTGCAATCGGTAATGAATATCGACACGGCCATGAGCGCGTCCCGAATCTCCGCTCCTGTCTTTGTCAGCGCCGCCCTTCATGAAGAATCGATCACCGCGTTCGTTCTCAGAAGGCGTTTGATAAGCATTCTTCGTGGCGATGCAGGAACGGGCACTTGGACCTTGTCCCTGCAACCAGATGGCCGAATGGCCCGTGATGGAGAGGGAAAGAAGATATCGGTTCACGTCTTGGTTCTTGAGGGAGAAGCTTAGGAGGAGCGCATGTATATCGAGGGCAGATTAGAAGCAGACTTGGTCGGCGGAATCGAGAAGACGATTCCGCCGACCGGAATTTTCAGAGGTTTAGCCAACCTGGTTACCGAACTTAGCTGGGAACATCATGAGAAGGTGGAGGCGACAGATTGTCTCCACTTCGCCCATACGATCCATCAGGCGCTCGTGGCCGTGAGGTGCAATCGAGTCGTCCGAATTGCGTTGGGAGACCGCACTGTCTACGAGAACAAGTCGGAGGCAGGCGATCACTTTGCCGAAGCGTTGGCAGCGCTCGATAAGATCCAGCTGCCGAGGAGCTTCGAGCCCCTGGCTTTGAACCTTGTTTACTCAGCCGACGATGGCTTGCTGAACTACCGAATAGACGTCACGTTCTCGCAAGTTCATGCCGCTCGCAAACCTGGCGTTCTCGTTATGGCCAGGGCGGTGCCTTCCGGGCTTCGTCGGGGAGCCTCCGAATCCGACTCCGCTTACGCTCAACGTTCCGCTTCAGCCCGAATTCCGGGGTTTGAAGGGCTGGAGCACAAAATGGAAGACTTCCTCTTGCGCTTGCTCGCGGAGATCATGAAGATTCAGCCGGTTCGGCTCCTAAAGGTCGAGGCCAAGCGCCGCGGAGCCAAGATGAAAAACATCGATAACGCTCAACTCCAAGTCTTGCCAGGCCACCCGCTGTATGGCTTCAATCCTCATCATGACTTGAGCTACTTTTGGCTCTACGGAGAGATCCGCGATGCCAGGACCAGCTACTCAGGTTCAACCGGGGATGGCGGCTTTTCGAGTTGGGGCTCGAGCGACGTTGCAGGACATGATGCCGGTTTTTTTGTCGGCGACTTCATTGGCGACGCCATTGATTCTGGTGGATTCGATGGGGGAGGAGACTCGGGCGGTGATGGAGGCGGAGGCGACGGCGGTGGTGGTGGCGGAGACTAGATGTCAGGCTCCCCTTCCCCTTTTCCCAAAGGGTAGGGTTGGCCCCTGGTGTGGCTCTAGTCCACTCGCACAACTATCAACTCTTTCGGGCCGTGGACACCGCGCACTAACACACCTTCGATGTCGGCAGTTCGGCTTGTGCCGGTAATGATGACGCTGGTTCGGTTACCGATTCTCGTAAAAGCTTCTTCCAAGGTAGGAACGAGTTCCTTCACAAGGACGATGTGGGTTGGAGGAGTAAGGGAGGCCAGCCTTGCCCGTCCGTGGCCTGATGACAGGACGATGCTGCCTGTTTCGGCAATGGCAAAATCGGCGAGGGTGACGCCTAGGTCCGCTTGCCAGACATCAGTTGTGGTGATCAGGTTGGACATCTCAGCAACGTCTGCGTCGAGGTAGCAAACCTTGCCTTGGAGGTCAAGTTCGCTCATCTTGGCAACCCTGCCCCCAAGCAGGACTAGCTTCTGCTCGAAGGCTAGCCAAGGGTCGGTGGGAGCGGTTGATCCAGTTTGTTCCGACTGATCGGTCGGATCGGTCCGATCCGTCAGATTCACCCTCTCACCTCCATCCCCCAAGTCACCCCTTTCACGCCCGCCCCACCACTCCCGGAACGCCTGTCCTTGACGTTGAGGCAGGTTATGGAACTCTCCCCAACCCTTCTTCATGGGATGGGGCGCGAGTTTTGAGGCCATGGGAAGTAGGGATAATCCCATCCTCCAGGGTCCTGGCTTGGTTGCACCTGTGGCATAGAGCCCCCACTGCACCGGGTCCTTGATCA
>JACMJO010000070.1 GCA_014380605.1 Fimbriimonadaceae bacterium
TGATCCGCCGACGCGAATCCAGATAGGCCCGTTGCATGATCCTCAACAGCCAATTCAAGAAAGGACGCCCCGGGATATAGCTGTCGAAACCGCGCCAAGCTTTGACCAGGGTGTCCTGCAGGAGGTCTTCCGCGTCGGAGACATTGCGAGTCAGTTGGAGCGCCATCGAATAGGCCCGTCGTTTTGAGGTCGAAACCATCTCGTCGAACCTCGCAAAGTCCAAAGACTTGCTCTCGTTGATTGAACTCTCCAGCAATACTCCGCTCATCTGCTCTCCAATCGCCGGGTTGCGGCTCAGCTTCGTAAACTCATGTTTTGGGATTTAGGTTCCAATGATCATTCGATATTGGTCGCTTTGGCTATTCACATGGATGGCGGCCGATTCTTCCAAAAGAGATGTCGCTTTCCATGTCCGCTTTGTGTAAGCTCAATACCGGGGGAAGGGCAGATCAAGCCTTAGAATATGAAGTTTGTCTTGATTACAAAAGATCCGGCGGTAGTGGAAGCCGCCAACAGCGGGTTTCATCCCGACGATACGGTTGAAGTCTTCGAGGATTGGACCAAGGCTCTGGAAAGCGCCGAGGGGACCGACCTCTTGTTTGTGGATCTCCTGGCGACCCTCAATGAGCCTCACAAGATAGCCGGGTACGAGGCGTTTGCCTACGCAAAGATGGATCACGCGATGGCAAAAAGCATCCCGCTCGTCCTGATCTCGCCCCCCGAGGAGTACGAGCTGGACTTCATGGCCGGGTGGCCCGATTTCGTCTTCGGCCACGTCCGGCGGCCCGTCGACTACCGCATATTCCGCCGAGCCTCAACTTGGATTTAGGCTTGAAGGGGCCCATGGTACACTTTTGATCCCCAATCGGGATGTAGCTCAGCTTGGTAGAGCGCTGCGTTCGGGACGCAGAGGCCGCAGGTTCGAATCCTGTCATCCCGACCAATCTTGTAAAGGCCCTCAAGCTAGGAATAGATGCTAGAACGGCTTAACTCATTTCTCAACTGGTCCGTCCGAGTGGGCAGGATGTTCGGCATCCCGATCAGTCTGCATATCACGCTGGTCTTCTTCCTGGTACCTGCCATTTCTGGCCGAGGTCTCGGGCTTTGGTACTCCCTGGAATGGATCGTCCTGGTTGTGCTCAGCATCCTGCTTCACGAGCTCGGCCACGCGCTGACTGCGAAGCGATTCCGGCTCACCAACCTATCGATCATGCTGCACGGCTTTGGCGGCTTTGCCGTGTCGAGTGGCAACCGAACTCCGACCCAGTCGCTGATGATTTCGTTGGCTGGCCCCGCCGTTACCTTCGTCCTCGGATTCTTATGCCTTGGAATCGGAGCCTACGGCGGCGACTCCGCAACCCCTGGAACCCAAGCCTCAACCCAACTCTTTCTCATCGAATCCCTCGGCCGGTTCAACATCTTGCTCGGCATCCTGAACCTGCTTCCCAGCTTGCCATTCGATGGTGGACAAGCCCTCGTCGCCATCCTCAACCGAAGAATCTCCGAGTTCAAAGCAACCCGCCGGGTGGGCCACCTGGGCCTGATCCTGACCCCAATCTTGGCGATCTATGGATTCCTGACAAACAACGGATTCCTAACCATCTTTGGCCTCATGGGCTTCCTAACCTCCCTCATGACCCTCCTCCAGACCGGAGGCGTCCGCTTTCGAGAGTCCCTCGACGATCGACGGGATCGCAAGGAAGTAGAAGCCGTCAATAAGCGGAGAGAGGAAAAGACTCAGGCTTACCTAAGCGAAGTTCAATCCCGAGAGAAACAGCGCGAAGAAAAAGAAAGGCTCCGCAAAATTCTGGAAGCCTCCATGGATGACTAAGCTTCATACTCCAAGCATGCTTGCGATTCTCGCTGCCTTGGCCATCCAAGTTGCGCCCGGCGCGGTTCAAGTCACCCCGGCCGGGTTCGAGGCGGCGCGCGAGCCCCAGGTTGCCATTGGCCCCGATGAGCGGGTCTATGTGGCTTATGGAATGGGCGATGCGGTCTATGTCTCCATCTCCACCGACCAGGGCGCGAGCTTTGGCGCTCCCATCAAGGTGGGCGAGCCGGGCAAGCTCTCCCTGGGCATGCGGCGAGGGCCGCGAATCGTGGCGGGCGGAAAGTTTATCGCCATCACCGCCGTTTATGGCGCTCAGGGCAAGGGTCGGGATGGCGACGTCGTGGCGTTTCGATCCTCTGACCTGGGCAAAACCTGGTCCGCGCCGGTCCGAGTGAACGACGTCGAGGGCTCGGCGAGGGAGGGGCTGCACGGCATGGCCCTATCCCCCAAGGGCACCATCGCGTGCGCCTGGCTGGACCTGCGCGATGGGAAAACCAAGCTCTACCTCTCGGCCTCCGAAACTGGCGGCGCGAAGTGGTCCGAGAACAGGCTGGTCTACGCCTCGCCCAGCGGCTCCATCTGCGAGTGCTGCCATCCATCCCTCGCTTTCGACTTCACCGGCAAGCTCCAAATCCTCTTCCGAAACTCCCTCGATGGGGCCCGAGACATGTACCTCGCCACCTCCACCGACCTCCAAGCCTTCTCCTCCGCCGCCAAGGTTGGCGAAGGCACGTGGCTGCTGAAGGCTTGCCCGATGGATGGCGGAATGGTTGCCTTCGCGAAACCGTTTATGCTCACGGCTTGGAGGCGGGAGAACGAGATCTACCTATGTGGAGCCAATGGCAAGGAGGCTTTCCTGGGCAAGGGCCAACAGCCCTGGATCGCCGTCGGCGGTAACAGAATCTACGTCGTCTGGCAGAAAGGGCGAGGAATCATGGGCACTGATTTAGTAACAGATCCCTATCGGCTCTCCGAATCCGGGGCCTCTCCCGTCGTCACCGCCTCCCAAAAAACCGTCATCGCCGCCTGGACCGAAAACGGCATCCGCGCCTTTCGCTTTCCCCATACGCTCCCTAACCCCTAAGTCCGCACGACATTCACGGCGCTCGAGCCTCGCTCGTTGCCCGCGATCGCCTAATAATCTTAGGATGCGGTGATTTGGCACCAGGTAATTGTCCTTTCGTCGCGTTTTTTCTCGACGGAGTTTGAACCTGGTCGCGACCGTTTTGCGACCAAATTCGAATCTGGGTTTGACCGGTTTTTCAGGTTCATTTGAGGCGGGTTTTTCTGCATCGTTTTTTACTGTGTTCTAGCACTTGTGTGTTTCACTTGTGAATATGGACAAGTTGGGGTGGAGAGTTGAGAGTTGAGAGTAAAGAGTGAGACTCTCCGCTTCCGAGCTCTCTCTCCTACCTATAAGCGTTTGGAATGCGTTTTTGTCAACCAACTCCGCGAAAGAATGGGACCACTTTTGAGTCGCTTCACCTTGCGGCGCTGCCGGACCACTGTGGGATTTGAGCTTGCGGACTCTCAACTCTCAGCTCTCAACTCAAAGTGCCCTACCATAACCATCATGCGCAAGCGATGGGTTTGGATTGGAGTAGCGGCGACCGCCCTGACATTCGTTGCCTTCGCCATGTTCCGCCGCCAACCCGACGGTCTCTACCTCACGTCAAGGCAATAGAGGTTGGCGAGCGCTGCGACTGCCAGTCAGTTGAATTCCATTGTTTTGGCTGACTCTCGTAGCGGACAAGTTGGTCGTCGGCGTCTACAGAGGCAATCGCGGCTGCATCGTTTCATTATCAGCCTTCTTGAGAGCCCGATTTGAAAGAGTTACTCCGAGAACTCCAATTGACATGGCGACGGCAGCGGTGACGGTGTAAACCAAGGTGTAGGGGCTGGGAAATCCTGGCAGAAAGGCCAAGATAATTAGCGCGGATGCGAACACCGTAAAGCCTGACAAACCGAATGCAACCATCCAGAATGCTTGCCTCATAACTTGAGTATGGCCCAGTTGATGGTTGCAGTATCTGATCGGAAGCTCGTGATTGTTACCGGGCCATTCCAGCGCTGAATCTGGCTCAGCCTTCAATGTCCGTCCCTGCTGAACCGAATCCCTCCGCCTGCCACCACTTCACGGCTGACCGAGAAACCGCACTACACTAGCGATCATGCGCAAGCGATGGGTTTGGATTGGAGTAGCGGCAACCGCCCTGATCCTTGCCGTCTTTGCCCTCCTCCCTCGCGAACCCGACGCCTAGTTTCATTCGCGGTCCTGTGGCTACCCCTCAATCCACAAACCAACAACGCCACCAATCCTGCCAGCCGTCAAATCCACGTGGTCGCCATTGCCGTAATACTTATCGTCGCTTTGTCGCAGAGAGTGTCTGCTTCCGGAATGCACCTCGGTGCCTTCCAAGTGCCTGCGCAGGACCCTTATTCGCCAGCTTTTAGACCTGTTGCCCGCCTCTTTCCTAATGATCACATTGGCCTTAAGCACGTCGAGTTTCTGTGTCAGTCCGAGGGAGTCCGAATGGTTGTGCTTGGGGGAACGGTCTCTAGCGTGTCTACTTCCGTTGGCCCTGAGGAAGTAAGGGTTGAATCAAGGAGAGCCGCCTTCATTCGTCAAAGGCTACTGAGGGCCCCTGATTATGTTGGATACGTAGTAGACGAGCACAAGATTCTGAAAACTGCAAAATGGCCCTCTTGGAGAGCCTGCAAGATTGTGAATGGTAAGCCTGAATTCGAACGAGGTCAAAGTGATGCCTTACTCAGTAGACACCTTCCGAAAGCCCTGAACACACTGAGCCTCGAATCAGGTCATGCAAACACGCTCTATTTTCGACGGCGAAGCGTTTTTGTTTATCCCTCAGCCAGGGTTCAAAAGCTTGCTTATGATGTTGTCGTTCTAGACAATAACGGCAAAGCCTCCAAGCAGTACTGGCATTCACAGGTTGGTTTGGATGTTACTGTCGCGTGGAGAACCCTTCCTGAACGGCTAGGTAAGGAACTTGGGCTGGGCACTGGCGAGGATTTGTTAACGGAGGACTTGACACCGGCTGAGGTCGTCAGATCGATTAACTCCTTGGCCGACCTAGGTAGCCGATGGGAAGACACTAGCCCGTCGGGAGAGGCACTCCGGCTTAAGTTAAGCGAGGAACTGGTCCGCCTCAATAGATGTTCCGAGGCGACCGTCAAACGTGCTTGTGAGCTGCTCGAGATTCCAGGGCCGAATGCCCCAAATGAGCCATTCTTTGAGAAGAGCTACATTTGCCACCTCTGGTTCCTTCTCAGATACTGCCCTACAAATTCCAAAGACAAATCAGAAAA
>JACMJO010000006.1 GCA_014380605.1 Fimbriimonadaceae bacterium
GATCGGCCGCCACGCGATGTCACGGTCCGTCTTATTTGCCGGGTAGTCCGGGCTGGGAATCTTCTTGCCTGCGCTATCGAACAAAATGGCCTGCTGACCATCTGGGAGCACTTCGATCGCCGCCACCATGCCCGCGGTATCAGAAGTTCCCGAATCAGGATCTTCCCGCCAGGCTAACAGGTACCGAATTCCGAGAAACACCGCTGCTACAGACATGAGCAGAATGAAAGTTCGCAGAAGTAGCCTCTGCACGATTTTTGGCTGTTTTTGCTCCATGAGATCTTTACGCGATGAGATCGCCAGGCTTAAGTCGCATACCGTTGGCAAAATCTTTGCCAGACATCCTCTTTTTACCTTCAGGTTGAATTTCTTGCAGGATCAGACTGGCTTCACCAAAGGCAATTTCCAGTCCTTCTACCGTAGACAGTACAACGCCTGGCGAGCCACTCCCCGTGCCCAATCTGGCAAGAGCAATCTTGAGAATTCCTCGTCTTGTAGAGAGAAAGGCTCCCGGTGCCGGAGAAAACGCGCGGAACCTGGCATAAGCGACCGTCGCAGATTGTCTGACATCCAGACCACACTCGTTCTTTTCGATCTTGGGAGCCAGTGATGCGTATTCAGAGTTTTGGGGAATCCGCACATAGTCTCCCAGAACGATTCGTGGCATCCAATCCGCCACAAGCTCTGCCGCGACTTCCGCCAAGCGATCCTGCAATTCCCCATAAGTTTCGTTCGCGCCGATAGGCGTCCGACGAATCTCGATGATATCGCCGGTGTCCATCCCTTTATCCATCTGCATGAGGGTTACTCCGGTCTCATGCTCCTGGTTCTCAATTGCTCTCTGAATTGGAGCCGCACCGCGATACTTGGGAAGGATGGAGCCATGAAGGTTGATACCTCCGCGAATGGCAGAGTCAAGAACCCGCTGGCTCAGAATCTGGCCGTAGCTCGCCACGACCAACGCATCGGCGCGCAGACTCTCCAACTCCTCCACAAATTCGGGAGCGCGACTCTTTTCGGGCGTAGCCACAAAAATACCCATTTCCAGGGCACTCACCTTGGCCGGAGACGCGTGCATCTTCATGCCTCGTCCCGAAGGTCGATCGGGCTGAGTCACCACCAAGACAACGTGTTCGCGCAACACGCTAAGCGCGGGAAGGCAGAATGAACCGGTGCCAAAAAAAACTAGGCGCATCGTGATGGACTTCGACTACTCGACAATATCGTCCCGATCTGGATGCGACCAGTGTAACGTTGCCGGATCAACCTTGTCGATGAAAAGCACGCCGTCGAGGTGATCAATCTCATGCAAAGCAACCCGCGCCTGGATCCCTTCCAACTCGTAGGTAAAGGAACGCCCTTTTCGATCGTAGGCCTGGACCTCCGCGTACAAAGGTCGTTTCACATCGCCATAGAGGCCAGGGATGGAGAGGCAGCCTTCTTGTCCGATTTGCTCCCCTTCCACCTTCACAACGATCGGGTTGATGAAGGCGGTCGGCCGAATCCCTTCCGGCGACATCACGAAGATCCGGCTAAGCACCCCACATTGAGGGGCGGCTAGCCCGACCCCATTGGCCTGCTTCATCATGCGAATCATGTCGTCGACCAGCAACGAGTGTTTGCGAGCGAGCTTAGTGACCTCAACCGCCTTCTGACGAAGCACCGGCGCTGGAATCTTAACGACCGGCCTTTCCTTGTTCTGGACGTACAGATACTTAAACTCGTCCGGAACCACAATATCCATAAGTTCGAATTATGGCAGGCCGAGGCTAGTCAGGTCGAGTCGAAACGACCACTCTGTCAATCCCCGAAAGGTCAGACACAACGTAGTCGTTTGGCCACCCATGCTCGATTAAGAGATTGACAACATTCCAGGCCTGGGTATGTCCAACCTCGACCGCAAGTTTGCCGATGAATCCAAGATAGGGCGGGGCCTCCCTTGCCAACGTTTCATAAAACTCTAGTCCGGTCGGCCCGGAAAACAAAGCTCCAGCCGGTTCATGGTTTCTGACTTCCGGCATGAGCGTTTCGTCGTCCGCAATGTAGGGAGGGTTAGAAATGATGTGCTCGAACTGGATCGATGGGAAGTTGTGGAACAGATTAGACTGGACGAAATTTACCTTTGCCTCGTGATAGGCTGCATTTCGTCGAGCGATCGCAAGGGCTCGCGGAGAGATATCGGAAGCCCACACCTCGATTTCAGGTCGCTCTAGCTTCAAGGTTATTGCCAAGCACCCGCTGCCCGTTCCCAAGTCCAAGACGGGACCTTCATGAGCCAACCTCAAGGCAGTTTCTAAAAGGACTTCCGTTTCCTGTCGAGGAATCAAGACCCCCGGCGCAACCTCAAATCGCCTTCCGTAGAACTCGCGCCAACCGACGATGTAGGCCAGGGGTTCGCGATTCTCGCGCCTCTGAAGCAGAGTCTCAGCGGCAAGCTCATTCACTTCGGCTTCAGGGTGGGCTACGATCCAGGTTCGATCTACCAAGAAGAGGTGAGCCGCGAGCAACTGAGCCTCAAGTCGATGGGAATCTACGCCTGCGGCAGCAAGGCGTTCGGATGCTTGAGTGAGCCAAACCTGAAGATTCATGCGATTCTAGACATCGACCGC
>JACMJO010000071.1 GCA_014380605.1 Fimbriimonadaceae bacterium
GGTTCGCTCTGCGGTTGTGATATCGGGATCGTCCAGATCCAGATACATTCGATTCTCGAAGACGAACTTCGCCGGAAGCGATTTCTCGACGATGGCCCCGCTGGGAATGGTTCCGGCCGTGACGTGGCCTTTGCTTGAGGAGCTTCCGCCGCCGCTGACGTCGAAGCCGCCGACGGTAACCTGTCCCTGTGCCGCCGCGTAGACGTTCTCTTTGTCGCCGACCAGGTACATGAACGACTGGACTAACGTGCCGCCGACAAGGCTCTTGGCATCGCCGATGGTTTCCACGCTGATGTCCAGGTATTGGCCGCTAGCTGCAAACGGGGGTAATTCAGCGGTAATCATCACCGCGGCGACATTCTTACTGTCCACGTCCGCAGGGTCGACCTTGATTCCTAGCTCCTTGAAATAGTTGGCGAACAGCTCTCTTGTGACGGCAGACTTCTTCGAATCTCCCGTTCCCGCAAGGCCGGTGATCAATCCAACGCCTTTCAACTGTTGCGAGCGGATGCCGCGGAATCGGGCGATGTCTTTTAGCCGCACTTCGACGCCGTTTTGCTCGCCGTCAAGAATTCTCTGTTGCTTGGATTTGGCGGACTTCTTGTCCTCATCGCTGAGCTTGACCTGACCGGTTGCTTGCCCCGCTCCCTGGTTGGTCGCAGGTTGCTGGGCTAGTGCAAGCGGGAAAATGCAGATCGTAGCCATCAGTGCGAGTCCGGTTTTCAATTTGTGTGTTCTGTTTCTCATTTGAAGTCACTCCGGTGTTCCCAGCTAGAAGAGCCAATCCAAAATTCGCGTCAGGATTCCGCGACGTTGACGATCTGCCGCGAGACCCTTTCCGAGGTTGGTGATCTTGGCTTCGGCAACCCGTTCGCTGAGGATCGAGTTATCAGCCCGGACGTCGTCCTCTCGGATGATCCCGGTGAAGGTGATCTGCTGCTCCTCTCGGTTGATCTTGATGATCCGATTGCCTTCGATGATCATGTTGCCGTTCGGCAAAACCTGCTTCACCATTACCGAAACTCGAGTCGTGAACTTCCCGGATTGGGATGTGGCTCCGTTGCCCGCGTTTGATGAGGAGGCACCGGTCGACAGTCCACCCAGAATCTGGTCGAGCAGCGGAATCTTGAGCGCGGATATGAACGGCAGCACCGCCTTGGCAACGCTATTGTCGTCTTTCTTGGCGGCCGTAGTGCTGACGTTGTAGTTAGCGGTGCTGGACTCGCTCACGATGATGGTGAGGATGTCGCCAACGCCCTTTGCTGTCCGACTCAGGTACGGGTTCTTCGTACCACGATTGAACAGAGAGCCGGCGTCTTGGTCGCCAGGGCCGACCTGCGCAAAAGCTACGCTAGCACACAGGCTTATAATTGCGATTCCTATGGTCTTCATAGTTTCACCTCTACTTCAGAAGCGGAGAGAACGGTCGCTTGGTGGACCGATCCGGTACTGGCGATAACGGTGATCTGCTGTCCGGTATAGCCACCGGTCCTTGCTCTTCCCGTAACTTCGATGGATGCTCCGGCACTTCGAAGGTAGATGCGAACGGTGTCGCCCGCCTTGATTGCCGCCGATGTCGACGTCGCATCCACCTGGAGGTTGATGAGCCTTGAGTTCACTTTTTTGCCAGCGACAAGGACAGATACCAAAACCGTAAAGCCGTTCTGGCTCTTGGATGGCTTGCCAGCTTCTAGTTGCACCTCGCCCAAAGGAGCGAGAAAGTCGGGAAAAGTTTGGCTGTTCCGAAACTCGACTTGCGGGCCAACAAGCGGTGCGACGGTTTTCTTGGCTTCATCGATGAACTGAGCCAGTTCGATCTTCTGCACCTTCAGAGCAACCTTTGCATCGGTAGCAATGCGAATGTCGAACTCCTTTGCTTTCAGGCCGGCAACCATCAGCAACGATTGGATTCGAGCTGTGATGATCGGTCTGGGAATGCCGGCGACCGGAGCTGTGCCAAAGTCGATCTGCTCTAGCTTGGCTTTCAATTCAGCGCTGGCGGTGATCTCTGCGATCTGGCCAAGGGTAAACCGAGGACCCGAAACTTCGCTGAGAGCCCTAACGCTCACCGTGGCCTTAATCGAAACCGTGGGATTAGTCGGCGGTGCATAGACTCGAACCTGAGCCGAAGCCCCGCTGGTTAGACAAATCAGGAGCAATCCGAGTTTATTCATTAGCGCTTCAACTGGTTAAGCTGGCCGAGCATGTCGTCGGCGGTTTGGATGGCTTTGGAGTTGATCTCATAAGCTCGCTGGGCCATGATCATGCGAACCATCTCTTCCACGACTTGAACGTTGGAGCCCTCTAGGAATCGAGAGGTGAGGTCGCCCGATCCGCCCTCGCCGGGGTTGGCAACGGTGGCTTCGCCGCTCGATCCTCCTGGGTAGTAAAGGTTCTGTCCAATCCTGGACAAGCCCGCCGGGTTGCTGAACGTGGCAATCTGAATGATGCCGAGTTCGGTGGGCTCATTTGTTCCAGGGAGGATCGCGGTGACACTGCCGTTGTTGCCGATGTTAATGGCCGTAGCGGCGCCAGGAATCGTGATCTCGGGAATGACAGGATAGCCATCGCTGGAGACCAAGAGTCCGTTGGAGTCTCGCTTGAAACTGCCGTCGCGAGTGTAAGCGATCTGCCCGTCCGTCCGTTGGACCTGAAAGAAGCCCTCGCCATTGATGGCGACGTCTAATGCATTGCCAGTCGCTTGGAGCGGACCCGCGCCAAAGTTGCTTGCATTGGCGCTAAAAACCGAACCGAGTCCCACCTGCAAAGAGCTTGGGTTAACCGTCGAATTGCCGGTCGTAACGCCTGACGCCTTAAAGGTCTGGTACATCAGGTCCTGGAATTCGGCGCGCTGTTGCTTGAAGGACGTGGTATTGATGTTCGCCAAGTTGTTGGCGATGACGTCCAGATTATATTGCTGGGCAACCATTCCGGTCCCAGCAGTGTTTAGAGATCGCATCATGTGTGTTAGGTTCTCGGCGTTCGGTTCTCGGTCTACGGCTGGCGGTAATCAAGTGCTCGACGGTAGGGCTGATCCCAAAACCGAACACTGAAAACCGAACACCGAGGTCCGATCCGTTTCTCGTTGCCTTCCATGAGCGATATCGCGAGGATCGATCCTTCACCTCGCGTTGCCTCCCTTCCCGATCCATCGGGTTAGGGGCCGGCTATTACTCGTTCAGGCTACTAATAAGTCGTTGCAGCAGTTCATCCTGGCTTTGGATGTTCTTCTGCGAGAGTTCGAAGAGACGGCCGATTTTGATCATGTCCAGCATGGATTCGACCGTGTTGACGTTGGAAGATTCAATGGATGAAGCCGCAATGAGACTCTCGTCGAGAGGCTTTGCGCCATTCGTGGCTCGGTACAGGTTCTCGCCAAGTTTTTCGAACTTGCTATTCGCATTGAGTTCAAAAACCCCGACTTCGGCAACCTGGGCTCCGTTGACGAGGATGCGGCCGCCATTCTCGACCTGCACTGTGCCGGCGGGAATCGTGATCTCGTCGCCATTCTTGTCCAAGACCGGCATGCCGGCCTTATTGACAAGCTGCCGTTCGCTGTCTAAGGCAAACGCCCCGTCGCGGGTGTAGTGGATTTCGTTGCCCGCCTTGATGGCGAACATGCCCTGCGGCACCGTGATCGCCATGTCCAACGGATTGTTGGTGGTGGATATCGTGCCAAGATCCCGAACCGTGAACTCCTCAACCGCTTGAGCGCCTGCGCCGATGACTCCGACCGACTGGCCGAAACCGCCGTTGGCGTACATTTCGCGTTTGAGGGTGTCTTGGAAAATCAAGCCGTCGCGCTTGAAGCCGTTGGTGGATGCGTTTGCCAAGTTATTGGCCGTCACATCCAGCCCGCGTTGCAAGGCCGACATTCCTAAAGTGGTGCTGTAGATTCCACGGTTCATCCCACCATCAGTTGTTGGCTGGCAACAATACCGGCAATAGGGCGCAAACTTTGCAATCTACTTTAGGTTTTGTTTCTTTGAACTTACCGGCTCGGTTTTGGCACTTAGAAATATGTTGAGGATTGCCGCAATCCTGTTCGTTTTGGCTTTGGCGACATCGTTCTCCTTTGGCGACGGCAAGTTTTTCGGGAAACGCCTCGTCGAGGCAAGGCCGACGATTCCGTTCCAACGCGCCGTGTTGAAGTTCGATGGGCGAGAGCAGATTATGCTTGTCGAATCGTCGCTAAGCGGCCCGGAAGGCACCTATGGCTGGGTGGTTCCGCTACCCAAGAAGCCGAGCTACGTCAAAGCAGTGAATCCGGCTTACATCGAAGCCAGTTTCAAGTATGTCAAGCCCAGGGTTCAAACTTCCCAAGGATTCCCATTTGCCGGGCTAGTCCTTGCCATTGTCTACGCAGTGGTTGTACTTACTTCCGGGTTGAGGCATCGCGACCAAGGGTTGGGAACAAGAATCCTCTACTTTTTCCTTGAAGGCGGGATTCCCTTACTTTTGTGCGCCGTGTTGTTTCCCGTTTTTGCTCAATCCAAGGAATCGGCAAAGAAGGGGGCCGCTATGGCAGAGATGGCCAAAGCGAACGTTGAAAGCTTAGGAACGATCGGATCCTATGAAGTTTCAGTCCTTTCTGGAGAAACGGGGGCACCGATCCTCGACTGGCTCAAGGAGCACGAGCTCGTCGTTGGCAATGACGCACTCCCGGTAATCGAAGCGTACGCCAAGGAAGGTTGGTGCTTTATGGCAGCAGAGATTCGAAAGACGGAATCTGGAGCATATCCTCCGCATCCTCTCAAGGCCGTCTTCCCATCCGACAAACTGATCTACCCAATGCGGCTCACTGGGCTTCAAGATCAGCCTCTCCAACTGGAGTTCTTGGTTGTATCGGAGAAAGAGGCGAAGGTTAACGGAATGGAAACCTGGGCCTGCGATAACTCGGACATCAAGGTTCCGATCGGGATTGATTCGGACCAAGACAAGGAAATCTATGCCGATTGGCGAAGCGGGGAATATGCAATGGCCAAGCACGGCATGGTCTGGACCTACCTTCGGGGCGAGTTCAAACCTTCGGCGATGAAGAAGGACTTCGATGTCGATTGGAAACCGATGGAACGCTCCTATGTGGAGATTTGGGATAGAACCGGGGCGCTCTTCAACGCCGTTGGAATTTTTATCCTGTGGGGGGTTGGCGGCTCGGTACTGGCGGGCTTAATTATGTCTTGCTGGACAGGCTTGACCAATCGCGGCTTCGGAGTGGGCTCGCTTTCTGTTGTGCTGATTGCGATTCTTGCGTCGGCCTGGTGGTACGAGTCGGTTAAGAAAGTCGAGACAAGGGAGGCGTCGATCGATGAGATACGGCGTCCGCACCGCTAGCTCACTGGAACCCAGATCAACCGCAATTGGTTAGCGTCGATATGGCAGAAGCAGAGGCCCGGGCTTGGAGAACGAGCCTTCAAACACTCTGCTCAGACTTCTTCCGCTTTACCTGGCTCCAACTCCTTAGCTCAGTTTTCGGAATCGCCGTCTTTCTGATCCTCGCCTTCACTCGAGTCGTCGAAATCCCTGGCCTCCCCCGGTACGACCTCATTTTCATCCTCTGCCTCGCCGTTCAGTGGCTGATGGTCAGGAGCAAGATGGAGACCTGGGACGAGGTCAAGGTGATCTCGCTGTTCCACGTCATCGGCTTGATCCTGGAAATCTATAAGGTTCATCACGGCTCCTGGGCTTATCCCGAGGAGGGGTATCTCAAGGTCGCCGGGGTTCCGATTTACTCAGGCTTCATGTATGCCGCGGTCGCCAGTTACATCACCCAAGCATGGCGACGATTCGACCTCTCTATGCGAGCCTTGCCGCCCGGCTGGCTAGCGATCGGGCTTGCGTCCGCGATCTATATCAACTTCTTCACCCACCATTACTTGGCCGACTTTCGGTGGTGGCTGATGGCGGCAGTGATGCTGATCTACAGCATTACGAAGTGCTCGTTCACGGTCAACGACCGGCGTTATTGGATGCCCCTCTCGATGTCCTTTGTCTTGATCGGCTTGTTCATTTGGGTTGCCGAGAACATCGCCACTTACCTGGGAGCTTGGAAGTATCCCGATCAGAAGTTCGCTTGGACCATGGTCCACCAATCTAAGATCTCATCCTGGTTCCTGCTGGTCATCATCAGTTACATTGTGGTTGCGTGGCTGAAGAATGTAAAGGCGGACGGGGAAGCGTAGAATAAGGCCAAATGACGCCCTACCAGCGGCTCGCCCAGCTTGAACGAGGCGAAAATCCCGCCCTCATCGCTAAACTTCCGAGCGGGTTCGCGGTGATGGGCGACTTCCAATTTCTACCCGGATACTGCCTGCTTCTAGCTCATCCGAGAGTTGACAAACTGAACGACTTGCAGGGGCCACAAAGAACTCAGTTCCTTGATGACATGGCGAGACTTGGCGACGCGATTCTCGGCGCGACGGATGCGATTCGGATCAATTACAGCATCTACGGCAATCTCGACCCGTTCCTCCATGCCCACCTGTTTCCACGCTACGCCTGGGAGGAGTCGGAC
>JACMJO010000072.1 GCA_014380605.1 Fimbriimonadaceae bacterium
ACGAGTCTGCGTTCAGAAATCCACCCAAGCAAATGCCAAAGGAAGCCCAAGAGGCTATGGCCAGAGCGATGGAAAAGGCAAGGAACGGTCCCCCGCCAGGAGCCACGCCTCCGGGTGGATAGCTCAAACGGCCAATCCGAACTTCCTGCACACAACAAAAAGCCCGGGCGATCGCCCGGGCTTTTCGTTGTGTGCACATCACTAGTCTTCCCAATAAGAACCGCAATTGCTGTCACCTCATCGGCTCTTGCAGCAAGGCTATCCAGGGGGCCATACCAGTTTTCTCCCCCCTAGAAGATGCAGGTGCAGGTGGTCGACGGACTGCCCTCCATCCTCTCCCTGGTTGATCACCAGCCGATAACCGTTTGTAAGACCTTCTTGCTCTGCAATCCGTTTCGCGGCATTCAGCAAATGTAGGTGGTCGCCCTCATCGGGCAAAGCGGCAATTCCGGTTATCTCCGCTCGAGGCACGATGATGACATGGACCGGAGCTTTCGGGTCGATATCCCGAAACCCGACCACATGCTCGTCCTCGTACACGATGTCGGCAGGAATCTCTCGGTTGATGATCTTGGTGAACAGGGTTGCCATCTTCGCCGTGGTTTACCCCGAAGCCGAGGGAGAAGGGATGATGCTGTGATTGCCTGATGAACTGATTTGGTGATCATGAGCGCGTGCACAAAACTGAATCAATAGATCTTGGGATCAGATCATCAGGCAATCACCTCCATCACCCTCTCACAGTAAACTCCCTTCATGCACGCAAGCGAGCTTTGGGAGGGCCAAGGATTCGGCCCGACGGTTGCTCGCATTGCACTATGGCCCCTGTCACTGCTATACGCGGTCGGTTGGGAGGCCTATCTGGCCATGTATAGCCTGGGTCTGAAAAAGGCGAGACATCCTCATTCGCCAATTCTATGCATAGGCAACCTCGTCTCAGGCGGTAGTGGAAAGACCCCGGCCACAATGCACTTGGTCGGTGTACTTCGCGAGCTTGGCAAAGCCCCGGTGGTTTCCTGTAGTGGCCATGGGAGCCCACGCTCGGAAGCGGCAACGGTCGCTCCCGAGGGCCCGCTCGATGCCCGAGAATGGGGCGATGAAGCCGCATTGTTCCGTTTGAAGCACCCCGACTTGCCTCTGATCGTCGGTCGCCGCCGAGTCCTCGCCGCGGAGCTTTGCGCCAACTCTTTTCCGAACTCGCTCCTCCTTATGGATGATGGCTTCCAACACCTTCCGCTGAAGAAGGATCTAACCGTCATCCTCGACCCCGAACGACCCCGCAACAGAATGTGCCTTCCGGCCGGCCCCTACCGGGAACCAAGGTGGAATCGGAAGCGGGCGGATTTAGTGATTCCTGGAGAATTTGAGTTATCAGAGTCTTCGAAGGACCTCATCCGCCCCGACGGCTCACTCATCGCCCAACCTGTCGCTGTGACCCTATTGTGCGCCTTAGCACGCCCAGACAAGGTGATTCAAACGCTAGGATCTCAGGGTATCGACGTCAGGCACAGACTGATTCTCCCCGACCACGATCCGCTAACCGGAGGTACGCTCTTGGCTGATCTGCCGAAGGACATGCCAGTCGTGGTGACGGCGAAGGACTGGGTGAAGTTGAAGAACCGAACCGACGTCGGAGAGCGCGAGTTTCTCATTCTGGACCACAGCGTTTCGGTCGAACCTCAAGCCAAGTTCAAGGCGTGGCTCCAAACCAAAATCGATGCCATCCAAAAAGCGAATCATTCTCGATAAGGCAAGCACGGTGGCGTTCCGGTTTGGCCAGCGAGCATTTCTTTCCGGCAATCTAGAGAAGGCCGAGAAGAGGGGTGAACGGCTTGCAATGGCGCTTTTTCGTTTCGACAAGAAACACCGAGAGCGAACGAAAGCCAACCTGCAACTGGCTTTTCCTGAGTGGTCCGACAAGAAGCGCGAAGAAACGGCGCTGAACGTGTATCGCCATTTCGGGCGGATTGCCGCCGACTTCCTTCGTACTGGGCTCAGGACCGTGGAGGAAGTGAACTCGGCAGAGGTGATTGGCCGCGAAAACCTGGAAAGGGCTTACGCCCTTGGCAAAGGCGTTCTGATCATCACTGCCCACTATGGAAACTGGGAGCGATTCGCCCACTGGTTCACGGTCAATGGGTACACGCTCAACGTGGTTGCCCGGGATGCCAACCAAGGCGCTGTAACCCAGAAGATGACCGAGATGCGCAACAAGGCAGGAGCGGAGGTGTTGACGAGGGGGAATGCGGCACGAGCGATCCTTGGAAAGCTCAAAACGGGCGACCTTGTCGGCATTCTCAATGACCAAAACAATGGGGACTGCTTCGTGCCATTTTTCGGCCATCCTTGTGGGACCGCCCTCGGCCCCGCTGTTCTCCATCTCAGAACCGGAGCCCCGCTGATCCCCTGCTACTTCACGCGCCTCGGCCCGGGCCAATACCGAGCCGAATTCCATGAGCCAGTCGATGGAGCAGACTTCGATGGGGATCAAGAAAAGATCACCGCTCGCCTCAACGAAGTGCTAGAGTCTCAAATTCGAAAACACCCGGAACAATGGCTCTGGCTCCATGATCGATGGAAAAGCGCCCGGCGAGCCTGCCTCATGCAATGAGCCCTTCCTTCCTTATCGTTCGATTCTCGGCGATTGGGGACTGTGTGATGGCGGCTTATGTAGCAACTGCTATACGCCATGCGAATCCGGGGGCTGGGATTTCCTGGGCGGTTGAAACTCGCTGCCGACCGATACTCGATGAAGAGCGGCTATTAGACGAAATTGTAGATTTTCCTCGCGACCAATGGAGGAACGCCAGATGGAGTCCAAATACATGGCGCGAGCAGATTCTGCGATTCTCTAGATTGAGGAGCCGCAAGTTTGATTTTGGAATCGATCTCCAGGGCCATTCCAAAACCGCCATTTGTTTAAGGATCGCCAGGCCGACAAGCCGAATCGCCGCGTTTGCAACGGATAGATTCGCCCGGCGACTGAACCCCCTAGCTCCCGGCGATCCGGATGCCCTGCATCGAGTCGAGCGAATGCTGGAAACGGCCAGTCGATTTGGAATTCTCGAAATGCCCGAAAAACCGTTGACGCCCAAACCTATTGGGCTGGAGAGTCTGGGTTTAGACGCCGATGAAAGGATCGCAACAATCTCCACGGGGGCAGGCGCGATCGAGAAGCAATATCCGGCCAACCAGTGGCAGGAGGTCGCCCGCAATTTGGTTCAGAACGGCTACCAAGTCATCTGGCTCGGCGCCAAGCCAGATCCTCGCATTGGGGAACCAGGGACGACGGATCGAGTTGCCCAGTGGAGACTATAGGAGACGATGTCTGCCGTCGCCCACTCGACGATTCACCTCGCCGCCGACACCGGAACTGGCCACATGGCGGCGGCATTCGGTGTACCCTTTGTGTCGGTGTTTGGTCCGACCGATCCGAAACTGTTCCGCC
>JACMJO010000073.1 GCA_014380605.1 Fimbriimonadaceae bacterium
GCGGTCGAAAAACTGACGTCGGCGTTCTCTAAGTCTCGCGCGAGTCAGCGATTGAAGGACTACCAGGGATAGCGACCGTGCAGCTCGAGGCCGGTCAAGGCCTAAACAAGCAGCGGCAGGTATCTCGGGGGCTGTTATCAACCCGGCCATAGTCGAACCGTCGGTACAGGTCAGCATCTATGCAAGGGTCAAATACTAGCATGGGTTGCAGGCTAGTGAGACTGCCACAAAGGTTTTTCAGGGGTATCCCCACCCTTGGCACATTATCAATACTCTGACAAATAACGCGGTTATACTGAGTGGGTTGGAGACCTACTTTATCTTCTCCTTGCCTACGTAAATTTTTTTTAGGAAGAGGTTCTTGTTCAATGAAGTACAGATCATTCATCACCGTCTTGTCGTCCGCCTGCATCGCGGGCGTACTCGCTCCGGGCGCCTTCGCCCAATCGCCCAGCTCCTTGTACTCGTGGGATGGAGCGGTCGATATTGATGCCTGGGTCAAAAATTTTGGCGCTGGCGGTACCAGCGCGACCTTGGACAACAACACCGCAGGCAAGCTGACGATTATTGAAACTAGCGGGACGGCGGGCGGATCGCAGGCCTTTAGCGATGGCGCCAACAGAGTCAGAGAGTTACCTAGTGCGGCAAGCGGCGGCTTGGATTTGACGGGTCTCACCTCCCTAGAATGGATTTTTGGCCATAACGGCTCAGCGCCCGTGAATGTTCAGTTCTTCGTTCAGGCAAGTACGGGCTTTAACTACGTTGCCCTCGGTCCCGATCTAGCGATTGCTCCGGGCATTTCCACCTACACGGTGCCCCTGACCGGACTTACCCCCGATCAGCTGGTGTACATCCGCACATTGGGGATCAACGTTCGCGATCATGCCGCTCAAGGGAATCTGACATGGACAATCGAAAATGTGAGCAGCGGCGGTACGCCGCTATCGGCTCGAGACCTGATCACCCACAACACGGGAACGCCAGAGGGCGGTCTCCAGGGCGCGATCGCAAACTTTGACCTCGCGGCCATTCAGGGCAACAACGGCGGACAGAACCAATCGGGTCTTAGCCACAACGCCAGCGGGAGCGGCTCGCTCCAGTGGACGGACCTCGGAGGCTCGAACGGAGCGGCTGTCTCCTGGGGCAATGGCACGGCTTGGAATGGCAACACATTCAACAACCGTACGACCGACCTTTCCAACTACGTGAAGATGATTGTGCGAATGTCGGCCACAGACGCCAGCGGCGGCGGTGGGACACTTGGAGTGGGCGGCTTCTTTCAGAAGAATAATTTTGCGTTTGAAGGTGCGGGCACTGCCAATTTAACGATAGATGGCCAGTTCCACGACCTCGAATTCTCTCTTATCGGGCTCTCAAACATGAGCGTAGTCGATCTGACTGGGATCAACCTCTTTAGCCACGCGCAAAACTTGGTTATTAATGTGGACAATGTGCGATTCGAGATGGCGCCGGTCCCCGAGCCAGCCAGCATGGCAGTTTTTGGACTTGGCGCATTGGCTTTGCTGCGGCGTCGTCAAAAGCAAAGCTAGAAAGAAATCTTCAACGTGGGGGCTTAGGGATTTTCGCGATCCTAAGCCACCTTTTGCCTTGTGCGTGAATAAACCACGCTTGCCAGGCAATCCATCCAAATCTCTTTCTCAAAGGACAGTCCCGCGCGCTTTGCAGTCCTGATCGATGCGTCGTGCTCAGGATCGATCAGGGCGATCACCTTTGACAGGCCAAGTTGCGAGAAAGCGTACTCCACCAATCCGTTCGCCGATTCCGAACCAAAACCTTCGCGCCACCGAGACTTGTCGATCATGTAGGCGATCTCGATCTCCAGAACTCCGTCGATCTCCCACGGCAACAGCCCGCACCGACCTACAAACTTGCCAGAAGCCTTTTCGATCGCCGCCCAAAGTCCAAGTCTTGGGTCTCGAGGATGCCCTTTTCGGAAGTATTCCAGTTCCTCCCGCGTCTGCTCGGCACTGCGCACCCCGTCGGGAAAGTAACGGCGAATCTCGATGTCGCCGTACAGGCGGTAAAGATCATCGAAGTCCGCGAGTTCCAAATGGCGAAACATGAGTCGCGGGGTTTCAAAAATGGTCATTTGCTGTCTCTCTTTGGGAGTTCGCCAACTTGTTCGCGCTTTTTCTTGGCAGACCGCGACCACCGTTCCTTCACTCCCAAACCATACCTATTGGTTCGACTCCCCCGGATTCTCCTTATGTCGTTTCGGGCAGTACCCCGACATGCAGGACGCCCGACCAACCGAGGCGGGACTTTGCTAGGACCCGAGATATCGGTTCTGACACGTTTCGTATGGTGAACTTGGCTCGGGTTTCCAGCGACAACCGCGGGTTTCGAGCCAAATAGGAGCAAGTAGACAAATGCGTTCAGATTCAAATCGCTCAATTCATAGAGCTGTGAGGCCGGGAATCCTTGCGCTCGCGGTATCGCTTCCATGGGCCGGAATGGTCCTGGCCACGCCAGCACAGCACCAGCAAGACAAGCGCAGATCGACCGACCCGCCAATCGCTGCCAAGGGCAAACTCGGACAGGATCTCTTCATGGCCGTTGGTCGCCGCGACCTGGTGACGGTCCAAAGTCTGTTGAAGCAGGGCGCGGACGCGAATGCTCGCAACGGTCTGGAGTTCACCCCTTTGTACATCGCGGCGGCATCTCATAACGCCGAGGCCATGAAGGCTCTGCTCGATGCGGGCGCACAACCTGACGCGGACAGTCCTTACGGTACAGCCCTGACGTTTGCCGCGATGACGGGCAATGCAGATGGCGCGCGCATGCTTTTTGCCAAGGGAGCCAAGGCTGACACCGCCCGAGTGGACGGAGACACTGTCCTAATGATGGCCGCCCAAGCGGGGAACCCAGACTTTATCGCGGAGATGCTGAAGCGTAAAGTGGACGTCAATGCCACCAGCTACAACGGATCATCGGCCTTAAGTTACGCCGCTCGAATGGGCCACGTAGAAGTAGGGCGCATGTTGCTGGAAGCCGGGGCAAAGCCAGACCTGGCCGATACCGACAAACAAACTCCGTTGATGATTGCCGCCAAGGCAGGCCATCCGGAATTCGTCAAAATGCTGCTCAAGCGTGGGGCAAAGGTCAATATCCGCGATAAGAAGGGTTGGACTCCACTGATGTTTGCCGCTGGCTATGGCGACTCGCCGGATTCGGTTCGAGCTTTGGTTGGGGCAGGCGCCAATGCCGGGGCAAAGGACTCTAAGGGTCGGACGGCGGCTACGTTGGCGTCGGATCGTGGTTACCGTGAAAGCGCGGAGGTTCTCGGCGGACCGAAGGCGTCTGCGAAAACTCGCAACGCTCGCAAGGCCGCCGCCACCAGCTTGATTCTCCTGGAAAAGTCGATGACCGCGTTCAGCCGAGGCACGGCTTGCATTTCGTGCCACCAGGAAGGACTTGGCCGCATGACGACCGCGTCCGCGAAGCTACGAGGAATGCTGGTCGATCGGGAGTTGGAGAAGGCTCAGATCGGACGGCTTCGAGGAGCATTGGGCGCATTGCAACCGCTTCACGAGCAAGCTTTGGCCAATCCCGAAGTGATGAAGCAAGTGCCGCTTATCGAGATCAACGAGACCACCCCCGGCTACAGCTGGATGCTTGCGGGTATGGCGGCTCAAAACGATCAACCGAACGCGGCCACTTCGGCAATCGCGATGGTGCTGGCACGACAACAGTCGCCTGACGGCAGTTGGA
Source organism: Fimbriimonadaceae bacterium (assembly GCA_014380605.1). Classification (GTDB taxonomy): domain Bacteria; phylum Armatimonadota; class Fimbriimonadia; order Fimbriimonadales; family Fimbriimonadaceae; genus 55-13. Next base: position 3,733 of record JACMJO010000073.1, read on the forward strand.
CTTTCTCGCTACCACGCGTTCCGATGCAATCCAGCGTGTTCACCTACACGGCGATCGCGGCAAGATCGTTGAATGCGTACGGGCCCAAGGCTAACGCTTCCGAAACCAAGAACCGACTTGGCAAAGCGAAGACTTGGTTGCTGAATACTCCCGCCAAGACGAGCGACGACCTAGCGTTCCGACTGCTGGGACTCAAATGGACGGGAGCCACGATCGAGGAACGGCGCAAGGCGATCGATGAACTGCTCGCAGGCCAGCGTCCCGATGGTGGCTGGTCGCAGATGCCCGGAATGCACAGCGATGCCTATGCCACAGGTCAAGCTCTCTACGCGCTTGCAGTAGCGGGTGGAGTTCAGACATCGTCGGCGGAGTACCAGCGAGGCGTCAAATATCTCCTGCGGACCCAGGATGACGATGGGTCTTGGTTTGTAAACAAGCGCGCAATTCCGGCGAACAACTACTTCGATGCGGAGTTTCCGCATGGCGAATCACAGTACGCTTCGTTCAACGGCACCTGCTGGGCAACCTTGGCACTATTGGAAACGATGCCTAAGAAGTAGGGTTCATCCGCAGCCCGTCGATCTCAAGAAGCCCTGGCATACGCCGGGGCTTCCTGCTTTTCGTCGGATACCGATTCTATTTTGCACGGGGTTAGCCGCATAATGTTCCCATGCTTCGTATTGCTCCGCGGTTGTTCTTCTTTGCCTTAGCCACGACTCCATTCATCGTCGCGATGGCCCAGCAAACGGGAGCCAAACCAGCGCCGACGGCCGAGCAGGTATTCAAAGACGTCAAGGTCTTTAAGGGTGTGCCCGCAAGCGACATGATCCCCGCAATGCAATTCATGTCCGCCTCTATGAACTACTCATGCGGAGACTGCCACGAGGGGAGCGACTACGCCGCTGATAACAAGAACAAGGAAGTCACGCGGAAAATGATCCTTATGCAAAGGGAGATTAATCAGAAGAACTTCAACGGCCGGCTCGAAGTCACCTGCATGACTTGCCACTCGAAGAAGGAGCACCCCGAAGGCATGCCGCTCCCGACCGGTATATCGCGCCATCACAAGGA
>JACMJO010000074.1 GCA_014380605.1 Fimbriimonadaceae bacterium
CCCCAATCCGTGAACCAAGGGTAACCGGCAATGATCGATGTTCTGCTCTCAGTCTTGACAATGAATTTCTTAACCGCATCTTCGAGCATCGGCTGGATACGGATCGTATTCGAGACATCTTCCGTCGGGATAGTTATGGGTTGGACTTCGTTCCGATCTGAGGCGGCCAGAATGGCGACCTCGCCCGCCCGCAACTCATAGCGAAGCTCAAAGGGGCAGAACAGGTCGTCACGAGGATCGAGCCCTCGGTCGACTTCGCTTGTATGTTCAAATCGGTAGTACCAACCCTGCACAGGAACCCTTTGTGCCCCAGGGTGGGAGATCGTCAAAGTCACGCCTTTGTCCAGGATCGAAGTGCTCCCGCGATGAAACTGTAAGTCGTCCGGAAAAGAAGGGCTCTCCACAAAGTTCTCATGATGCGGCTTGCGACAGACGAGAGGACGCAGAGTCAGCAATAGGGGCCGCTCGCCGGTGTTCTCAAAATCCATCGTAATCGCGTTCTCCCCAGGGTGCAGGAAGAGCCTCTTTCGGACGTTCAACTTCTCGGCTTCATATTCCCAGATCGCAACCTTGCCCACTGAGAACGACTTCATGTAGAGGTATCCCTCAGGATAAACCGCACCGGGGTACTGGTTAGTCGAGAGCCCAATGGGATTGCCGTTGCCCTGCATAAATACATCGAGGGAGGCAAGCAGCATCACTCGATCTGATGGGGGTTTCTCAGCGGCAACCAGTAACCCGTGATAGCGCCTGGTGTTGATTCCACTCGGCGTCCCCATCGCGTACCCGCCAATCCCATTGGTCAACAGCCATTCTCGGCGAGCGGAAACCTCAAGGTTCCCACATTGTTGCGAATCAAGCCGATAGATCATGGCTTGCTGGGCAGAGCGCTGATCGTCTGCGATGGCGGCGATGTTGGCTTCGTGCGAACCGGCTTGCGCCGCTCTAGTATTCCAAGAAAATCGTTCATCCGGAAACGAACGCCTAAGGCGTAATCGCGTGGAAACTCTCGGCGGATCAGATACGGCTCCAAGCACCCGACTACTTGGCTAATCGAATACTCCTGGTCATACCATTTCTTTCGGTTGAAGTCGAATTTTGCGAGATAGCTAATCTTTGTCGGTCCAAGATTGATGTCCGCTCGAAGGTGGGCGGCGTTGCGGGAAACCAATTGATCGGCAAGGAAGTTGGGCTTTCCCGCCTCGAATCCAGAAATCCATGCGGCTCCAAGGGCTACTTGAGGGATAGGCTGGTAAAGGATTCCGGTTTGCGCGCGGCCCCACCCAAACGACCCCTTCTCACCCGCGACTCCGTAGGCGTCAAACCGAATGTCCGTTTGAAGTCCCCGAGCCAGCTGAATCGCCGGAGCCTGAAGCGAAGCATACGCCACTCCACGCTCCACGAAGTCCTCGCTGTTTCTTTGAATCGATTGGGCTCGAGCCTGCCAGTAAAGTCCAAAGTTTCCCACTGGACCTCCTCGCTCGTAGGCGACATCGATCGCCTTGTTGAAATCCTCTCCTTCGATCCTTGCCGAAGACCCCGTATTCCAGATGGTTTGCGCGGTAATGGAGTTTCTAAGTTTGTTGGCAAAACTCCGGGAGGTCAATATGGTTCCGACTCGAATGTCATCGAAGTAAGACCAGGAGAACCTTTCAAGCAATTCTGACCTGGCAGCAATCTTTGCGGTCGATGCATCGGCCGGAATGAACGACTTCGCGTAGGTAACCCCATAGGAAGGAGTCTCCTTTGGGAAACTCGAAAAGCTCGCCATGACGATACTTTGATCATCCAGCAGCAAACCACTGCTCCAACTCACTCCAAAACCGGACCCTTTCTTATAGGAGATAGAGGGCACCTGGATTCCTGGACTTCGACGGTCGAGTGAGAATCTACGAGTGGGGAGCGTGCCTATTTCTTTGCCAAAGATAGAAATTCTTGGAGAGTAGGCTGTTCCATTCCTGCCGGGGACAATAACGACCTTTTTCGACCTTAAATAGAACAAGGGGATAGGTTGCTTGCAGTTGGTTCCCTCGACATTCAAAAACTCCCATCGATCTGGGCGAATGATCGCGCTTTCCGCTTTCGCCGAAACCCCGCCAAGCTCAAGTTCGATGCGATCTGCGGTTGCGATCTGGCCATCAGGGCCTTTCTTGTCTCCAAACCAGAACACGAACGAAGCGGCTTTGAACTCGCCTTCAGGATCTTCGATCCGAACATTGCCTCTGGCGATCGCATATCGATCTGCGGCAGCCCCATGGACCTCAAGCCGATCCGCAAAGACCATCGTCGGGCCAAACTTTGCCGCAACTCGATCCGTGTAGACGATAATCTCACGAATCGGGTCGATCTCGACAACCTTGCCTGTGACCTGAAGTTCGTCGCCAAAATCGCCCAACGCCGGTTTCCTAACCTGCTCTTGGATGGGCAGTACCGGCGGATCGGGTGGGATCGTCCAAGCGAACGGCATTGAGGGGAGTGTACCGTTGCGATTCGACGTATGAACTTTAGGATATTCCCGAGACGTCGTGTAGAATAACGTGTCTCAAGTACAAACAATGCTCGATACGAAACTGTTTTCCGGGTCAATCTTCGACCAAGCCGCACAGGAGCGCCAATGGGTGGCTCGGTGTCGCGAAGGCGATGAGAATGCTCTTACCTTACTAATCGCCAGGCATCGAAGTCGTTTAGTTCGCACTGCAAGCAACCTGCTACGTGATCGTCACGAGGCTGAAGACGTTGCGCAGGAAGCGTTCCTAAAGGGATTTCGAGAAATTCACAAACTTCGGGAAGACCGAGCTTTTGCTGGATATCTCTACAAGATTTGCGTCCGTCTCTGCATGGATCGGCTTCGCCTGAAGCGCGCAGAGTTGACGGAATTCGATAGCGTCCAACCGCATGAGGGTGGACATGTTGAGAATCGAGTAGTCATCGAAAAGCTGTTGGCACAGCTCCCTTACGAGCTTCGCACAACCCTGGTCCTTCGCGAAATGGAACAGCTCAGTTACGACGAGGTCGCCGAGGTGATGCATGTCCCAATCGGCACAGTCAGATCTCGACTCCATACAGCGCGAGAGCGGTTCCGAAAACTTTGGATCGAGGCGGTGGGTGAGTGAGCTATCGGTTGTTCGGATGCGGCAAGTATCGCCGTTTGATGCATGAAAAGTATGATCGCGCCCTGTCTTTGCGAGAGCGCGAGTTCATGGCTCAGCATCGAGCAGTTTGCGCCGAGTGCCACCACGAAGAAATTCAAGGAGCCTCCGCGCTAAACATGCTGAGGCTTGCTTCAATCGAAGAGGACATCTACGAGTCTGGCCAAGTTTTCCAAGAAAGGGTGCTCCGAAGACTCAAAGTACGAGACACCCGAGAGTCTGTCCGGTATTGGAGCCCTGCGTTTGTTGGCGCGGCAATTGCCGGTCTTACCGTTCTCGCCGCTTTACAATTGGTTTCTGGGCGACCGAGCATGCCCAGTTCGGCTAACCCAGCGGGCGAGGTAAGACTCGAACGGAATTTAGGTCGATTGCCCCTAATCGACATAGACAAAATCGAACGAATGAGATGACTCTTTGGTCGAGAGCCTGCTTTGGGGCTCTCATCGGCGCGGTCCTTACACTGTTTATTCATCCGGGTTCGCGAACATTCGTAGCCGGTCCGTTCTCTGTATCTCCGGACGCAGTCCTTAAGCAACATTCGGGCTTGCCAACTTCCTTTCCGGCTACCTTGCCAACTCCGGACGATGAAATCTCGGGAAGTCTCTGGATTCACGTAGGAGCGGAGCGTATCCGCAACAAATCTGGCTTGTCTTCGGATCAAGTTCAGGGCTTAATCAAGATCGCCGATACTCGAGCAGCCAAAGATCCAAGCAATGCATTCTGGAAACTGTCGCTTGCCATTTTCTACAGTCACATTGGCAAGGTTGATCTTGCCCTAGGCGCTTGGATGGATGCATCCAGGTGCCTGACGTACAACGATTATCAATCTCGCTACCTTTCCCAGGTTCGAGACGTTCTGGCACGATCATCCGCCACCAATGCCTGGCAGTTTGCCTATTGCTACCGCCTGAGGTCTTTTGCCTTCGTCCTATTGGTGGATTCTTATGCCAGGAACTTAGTTTCTGAGTTGAACCGATCCGACCCGAAGCACTTGTCTACGAGATACGCTACTCTCGCTAATGGTGGCCTGATTCGTGATGGATCCAGAAACCTGGCCACGATGCAGATCGGAATTTCGATCGTCGAACTTGCCTCCCACCCCCGTCAGGTTCAATCAAACACCAGCATCAAGAGGCTCCTCATCGCCCACTTTGAGTTTAAGGAAGCCCTCAGAACCGCAGGAATGATTGAGCAGGCAGAGAATGTAGAAAGTGTCTATAACGAGAACGATGGTTGGAGCGCCTTGACCGCGCGCCAAGACACCCAAAAAATCGCCTCAAACCTAACGCTGGCGAGCGCCGTTTGGCCGAATCTACCGGGTGTTTTTTTACAAGGCTCGATGATCTCTAGCCTGCTGTGGCTCCTAGGTTATTGCATCATAAGGTTTGTCAAGCACTCCCCAAGCAAAGCCGCCATATCGACTTATCTCTTGGCGGTGACCATGGTGGTTGCGGTTTACATGCTCACCCAATCTTGGCTTGCGATGTCAGCAACCGCACTCTGTTGTCTATTCTCACTGATCAGTCCCAAAACGGTACGGGCTAGTGTTCCCGCCGACCTCGGCCCCCTATTCACGGTCGTGAACATCACCTTGGCTATCGCCTTTACCGGGCTCGTGGCAACAATGTTCGCGACAAGAACGCTTCCCGTCCTGGCTAGCGCTTCTGCCTTTGATCCCCAGATTGCCACGCTCGTAGACTTCAATGTAACCGCCGGGTTGGCCATCATTGTCGTGGCATGCTTGTTCCTAGTCTCACCCCTATGGGCGCTTGCGCAACATGTCCGCACGCTCGACGTGCTAGGCAGAGGATTTCAGAAGTTCGGAGTGATCGGTACGACCATCGGCCTCTTGCTGTGTGTGGTCTCAACACCGATATGCATTTACTTCGAATCCGAGAATCAGCAGACGTTTCGCATGCTGCTTGAGAATGAACCCGTGTACTATCTCCGCCAGTAGCGATCGATGAACGAACAGACACTAGCGAGAATATGCGAGTTAGACCAGCAGCGGAAAAACCTCGTGGATAGCCTCAGGCACAAGCCGGCAGGTCTTGCCTGGTGCCAAAGCCACACCGATCTGTTCGATGGAGCGATTGAAGCGCTTGTCGCGGAATCGACGAGCCTGAACCCAGCGATGGCGCACTTGACTGTGATCAGTACCGGCGGATACGGCAGGCGTGAAATGTCTCCCTATTCCGATGTCGATATTACGGTCGTGCCTCCAGAGGAATCGTCGCCTGAGTTAGACCGAGCCATCCGGGCGTTCTTCCAAGACCTCCACACGACGTTTGGCTCCATCTTTGGAGTTGGGGTCGGATATGCCTACCGTCTCATCGCCGATGCCCCGGGCCTCGACGCCAAGTCTCGAACAGGCCTCGTCGATGCCCGACTGCTTGCCGGCCCAATCGACCTTTTCCAGAGGCTGAACGACGAACTCGACGCTACGATGGCGGCGGGCGAATTCATCCTCTCAAAGATTGCGGAGCGAGAAGCCGCGTTTGCCAAGTACAACGAGACTCCTCTCGTTGTCGAGCCTCATCTAAAAGAAGGCGCTGGAGGCATGAGATGTTTCCATTGCGCGAACTGGATTCGAAGTTCGATCGGCGAGCGGGAGTGTAAGCCCACCAAGGCCTATGACAGGGTCGTTCAAACCAGAAACCTCCTGCACATGGTTACTGGTCGAGCTACAGACACGCTCACTCGAGCTCGCCAGGAAGAACTCGCATCCATCCAGCAAGCAGGCGAATCCGAGATGATGTCGGAGGTGGTCCTCGCCGCCAGCGAGGTTCATAACGAGTATCTGTCCACCAAGGACAGGCTTTTAGACACTCGCTTTTCCCTCTCAAGAAGCGTGACCGCGATTCGCGGCGAGGCACGGATTACGGCCAACGCCGATGCCGGAGAGTCGGCGGTCGGACTAAGTATCGCTACCGCCTTGGGACTCAGGGTTGCCGACCTCCAGGCTCATCCAGGCTCGAAAGTATCGGGCGCGGCGGCGGCCTATGCGATCACGACGGGAGAGCGAACCCTCAGAAATCTTGACCGCGCCGGTCTCCTAGAGCATCTTTTGCCGGAGCTCACTAAATGCCGAGCACTGATGCCGCAGGACAACGTCCACCGATTTACCGTCTTCGAGCACACGCTTCAGTTGGTTCGACATCTCGACAATCTGCCTAGCCCAAGTTACTTGGCGGACCTTCGAGCGAACTTACACGACCTCGAACCCCTCTATCTGGCCGCCCTGCTTCACGACGTTGGCAAAGTGGACACCGCCCGCCCTCACAGCGATTCTGGCGCTGAGCTTGCCTTCGGGGTTTGTCAGCGCTGGCATTTGTCGGCGGAAACGTCGGACCTGGTTCGGTGGCTGGTTCAAGAACATCTGACGATGATGAGGTTTGTTCGACTTCGGGACATCGACAATCCCGACACCATCCGAGAATTCGCCGCCATTGTAAGGGATCAGTCCCGACTTGATCTTTTGACCCTCATCACTTGGGCAGACGTCAATGCGGTCGCTCCAGAGGCATGGACCGCGGCCCAAGAATCGTTCCTGCATGAGCTCCATCGACGTACCACCGAAGCCCTCGAACTTGAGAACCCAATCCCCTTCGACCCCGCCCAACAGCGGCAACGCCTCATGCGCCAGCTGAAAGAGGATGTTCCCGCCGAAGACTTGCGCCGATTCGTCGATTCTCTTCCCCCCTACTATCTCGCCAGCACGCCGCCGTCCTTGGTCAAGCTTCACTATCAGTTGGTGAACAAGGCCCATCAGGGCGAGCCGACGGTCGAATCGTTTACCCAGCCCGAGCTTAGCGCCACGGATATTACAGTCTGCACACGGGACGAGAAGGGCCTTCTTAGTCGTCTGCTAGGCATCTTCTATGCCTATGACTTGAGCGTTTCGGCCATTCGAGCATGCACTACCGAGACCGATCAACCTGTCGCTCTCGATACTTTCACAGTTGCCTATGGCGGACGTCCGGTACCGAATGCAACCAGAGCCGGGGTCAGTTCGGCAATCCTCGCCATGTTAGGCGGGGAGAAGACAACCGAAGAGATTCTTAGGGAAAGAGGCAAAGACCCTGATCGCGATCAGGAGGTTTTCTCCTACACCTTCATCCCTGGTTCCCCGGCTGTCCTTGAGATTCGTGCGCCCAGAGGGCGTGGAATGCCTTATCGCTTCAGCCGCTTGATTGCTGCTCAAGGTTGGAACACGTTCGCGGCCAGGGTTGGCCAATGGGCGGACTCAGGCGCGGCGACGTTCTACATCGGTGCTGGCGATGAAAATCTGTTGACCAAAGAAGCCGTCGAATCCGTTCTCAGCTCCTCAAAACGAGACTAGCTCTCTCCTGAGTAGAGACGTTGGGAAGTTTTGTGGCTAAGGCACGCCACCGCTATCGCACTACCAGCTCAACCAACCCGCGCGAATACTCCTTCACCGCGCCAGCGGATTTCTGATAGATTCCGCCTGGCCCGCCCGTCGCGATCGACTCGCCGACCACAACCGTAGCAACATCACCCTTTGGAGCCGTTCGCCACTTCAACAAAATCTTTAGGTTGCTCTTTGTCGAGAATAACTCCGAGACATCGACCTTAAATCCAGAAGGATCCAAACTTGCAAGAAGCGAAGACTTCCTTGACAGCAGTGCCTCCTGCAAATCGAAAGCCTGCCAGTAGTATCCGCTGAGTGTTTTGTAGGCCGGGTAAGTTAGCCGGGCATGCACATCCTTTTGGAAGTAATCAGTCCAAGCCGTTTTCTCCTGTTCCTCAAGGTAAATCTTTGCCCCCATCTTTAGAGCATCCTTAAATATGCCTTCTGCCACGTTCTTCCATTTATAGTTGTAGCCTTTGCCAAGCTGCTTGAACTTGTCGTTGACCAAGTCCGCTTTTGATCTAAGGTCGGCAATGCTGACACCGGGCGCATTAAGACCTGGCAAGTGCTTGAACCTCCAGGGAAGTTCCCACTTCTCGAACGCCTTAGCGCCAATGTGTTTGTTCAATATCTCGTCTTTACCGTATTTGAAGAATGTGTCCTTGATCCACCGCTTACCGCCTGCTGCCGTAAGTTCGTCGAACGTTAACGAATCTTTCAGACTGATATCGCAATCCCTCTTGACGCTCTCCTCAATCGATCCTTCATCTACATCCGGCTTCGTCTTTGCTTTAAGCGGCGACCAGTCATACTCGAAAGCCGCCGCCTCGGCTACCTTCTTTAGGGTTTCTGCAATCATTCCAACGATCCCGCCCTGCGAGCCGCCCTTGTAAACAACGTCGTACAGACTGAACAACAGGTCGATCCCAAACTTCATAAAAGCCTGCCGTTTCAGCAAGGTTGCTACGACTCCGAGCGCATCTGAGGCTTCGTGGCTGGCATCGATGAACCGTTTCTTTGCTTCTAACCTCTGTCGCTCCAAGTCCGGTAGAACTTTGTCAAGTTCGATTAGCCGGCCATTTATCTCATCCAGCTCTTTGAACGAAGAGGATGAGGTCGCACGGAATACTTCCTTACCATCCGATTGAACGCTAATTTCGGCAAGATCAAAATCCAAACCCTGGACGGTTTGGGCGATCGCCAGCAACTGTTTATCCAGAGATATTCGATTCTCAAGGCCGGTTTGCATTCGTGACTCAGCCGCAACTATTTGGTGGAGAACGTCTGCTCGCATTCGTTGCAGTTCGAGGTCCTTGGCCCGTATTGATTGAAGGTTCTTCCCGATCTGGCGGTAGTACTTTGCAACTTCCCCCTTGCCCAGCTTCTCCCCAATCCGATCCTCGATCGCATTCAGAGCGAGAAGTTTGTTGGCAAGCCTCCTTTCGAGTAATTCGGTAGCACGACCGCCTCGACGACGGACGAGAATCTGAGATTGGAGATCGGCTACCTCTTTTGCCGTCGCTTCACGATTGCTGACGAGCCCTTTCACGTCGGCGCCATTGGTAAGCTCTTTGGTACCTTCAAGCGTCGAGATGATCCCACTTGTGTTTCGGAGAAGTGTCTGGATGGCCGAAGCGGGTGCAACGAGACGCAAGTCGGCATCTATTGCCAATTTGGATTGCCTTTCCGCCTCCTCGAGCTCACCGTCTACCGCCTCGCGCTTCGTGCTTAGAGCAGTCGCTTGAGCCTTCAACCGCTTGAGTGCCCTGTCGATCAAATCGCGAAAGGTTACGGAAAGTTTGCCTATCTTTACTTGCGTGCCTGGCTCGACTTCAGGCAACGGCATGTTCAATGGAAGCATAAATCCGAGCATCTGGGGCTCGTCCTTAGTGACCTGCACGTCTGGATACGGCCGCGTTTTACAGAAGTCGTACGACCAGAATCCAGAAGCGGAAGTCCTAAACCCCAAACGCTCCTTCTGGCCCGGATAAGTCTCAGGACCATAAAACGTAGCGCCATACCACACGATGTCGAATCTCTCTTTGATGAATGCCGCGTTTCTTAGGTACAGCTCGTTTCCCTGTTTAACCCCCAGATTAAGATCCTGCTTCAATGCGACGAGCTTCTCACCTATGGCGTGCCTCTTTGCAACCACCCATTTTCCGACTCCGCGCATCAGGTCGACCATGGCATCGAAGTCTTTCTTCGCGTCCGCAATGGTCTCGTCGTCGATCTCTTTGAATTTAGCCGCCAACTGTGCGTCGGATTGTCCGGTCGAGCGCAAGGCATCCTTTGCCTTGCGCGCCCTGCCCCAGCGCTCGCCATGCTTATGATCCGTTTCCCTACCCAGATAGTCGATGTATAGGCTTGGTGCCCGCTCTACAACCGCCCACTGGCTCTGCAGGCTGTAACCGAAGACACCGACCACTGTGTTGATGAACTGGACTTCGTCCATTGTTTTTGACTGGTAGCCGGCAGCGGCTTTCGTCAACACTAGCTCGTTTTCCGCGAACGCGAGGGCGATGTGTTTGTCGCCTGATGGAGTGCCGATGGTGAAGACCTTAGCGACGTCCTTCTCGGTTACTCGCGAAATGCTTCCATCCGGCTGGTAGTACGTGGGCAGATTTACTGTCCGTTTCTCCCAATCTCTCTGATCCTGAACGAGTTCACGGCGCGCGTCGCGAAGATATGCGATGGCTCGATCGTAGAATTTGGGCAGCTCCCTTGGCTTGGTCTGACCAGCTAACGCCAAGGACCCAGGAGGACTTGGTTGGCCGACAAATACGAGTATCAAGGAAAGTAGCACGGCTCAAATCCTATCATGCTCGCTACGATATTGCGATACCGGCAGCTACTTTCACCTCAGCTATCCACGTGCAAGGTCTTCTCGTGCGTGTAAGTTGCCGTTCCTTTCGCGGCGCCCTTGGGCTTCCTCACGTATTTCTTCAGCGTGTAGTCCACCGGCACATAGCCTGCATGCTTGCTGGGTGAGTTCTGCACCGCTATCTTCGCCGCAAACATCAAGGTCTCACGCTGCACCTTCTCGGGAAGATTCCGAGTCTGGATCACAACATGGGCTGAAGTCGAGCCGCGGATGTGCAGCCACCAGTCGTTCGGCTTGGCAACCCTCATTGTGAGGTAGTCGTTGCTCTCCGCGTTCTCCCCATATAACACCGCGTAACCACCCGGGCCCAATAACTCCCGCACCCGATGTCCTTCATAGGGCCGATCTTCCTTGTTCGCCTTGGGAGGAGGTGGCTTATTCAACCAGCGATGCGTCTTGGCCTCATCATGAAGCTCCTCGATCTCTCGCAGCCGGGTTGCCGCTTCCAGCTTCACCAGGAACGACAAGATGTCTTCCCGGTCCTTCGAGAGCCGATCGAGTTGGTCCGCAACCGTCCCCAGCCTCGCCTTCGCCCGCTTGGCTTTGTCGAAGTACCGGTTCGCGTTCTCCTTGAAGTTCAACTCGGGATTCAGCTTGACTTGGATCGGGTTGCCTTCGTAGTCGTGCGCTTCCAATAGCGACGCCCCTTCCGCCAAAGAACCTCCATAAGCCAAGATCAGCTCCCCGAACAGCTGCTGCTTCCCTGCTCCTTGACCGGCCGAGACGGCTTGGTTTAGGTCCTTGATCGCCGTGTCCCGCGCCAATAACACCCGCTCGATCTGCGTCCGCAGACTGGCCCGCAACGACTCTGCCTTTGCCGCTGGGATGGCCTGATCGTAATGTTGCTCCAAAGCCACCGAGATGGACTTCCGAGCAACCCCGGCCAACCCCAACGCCGACACATCCAGCGGATAAGCCCCCGAGCCGGCCACCAAAACGGGAGAGTAAGAACCCGACAACACTGCCTGCTGCACCTTCCCCAAACCATCAACGCCAATCAAGGACAGCACAAACGGCGACGCCCCTTCCCTGCCCTTTAACTCATCAGCCGACGAAGCCGCCAGCAGAGAAGGCTTGATCTCAAATGGTGGCGGCTCATACTTTTGGCCCGCCTGGATGGGGCGCACGCTTTTGCTCTTCCCGATCCACTTTGCCGCCCCTATCACCCGCCGGCCGGAGTCCAGCAGCATCAGGTTGGAGTGCTTCCCCATCAGCTCCGCCACCAGCAGGAACTCGCCGTCCGGCCCCTCGAATTCGATCTCCAGCACCCGGTCGAACCGCACCTGCCGAATCCCCATCACCCGCGAAATCCCGATCCTCGCCCGCAGCGCGGTGAGGAGTTGCGGCGGCGAAGTCGGATTCCCCGGCTTCCGAGTCGAAAGATGCGCCCGCGCAAACTCGGGATGGCAGCTAATGAGCAGATGCCCCACCCCCGATCCGACATACAGCTCAAACACCACCTCCGTGTCGGATGGCTGGCTAATGCGCTGCACCTTCGCGCCCACAAACTCCTGCAGTTCATGGACCACCGAGGCCAGGGTCAAGCTGTCGAATGGGATTCTCAAGAGTTGGTTTGTACCCGCCATTGCGATGGCGAGATCGGGATTGACGCGGCGGACGTGAACGCGATCCTCAGTCCACAAACCTGAGACACCGCAATCGGCAGTCGCCTACCTGGAGCCCACTCCCAGAATTTGGACCCAACTCTCCAGAAGTATGGTTGACAAAAGGCCGTTTTAGCCCCCTACAAATATGAGAGCTTACAATTCATAAAACGCGGCCCACAATCCATGTTATTGCATCCATTGACGATGATTTCGATGATATGGATGACGCCGTCCTTCCCCGCCATAATCATCCCATGCCCGACGCGCTCTTCGCCATAGAGCCCGCCCGAACCGCCGACGACCTCGCGGCGGTTGCCAACCTGTTTCGGGAGTATGAAGCGTCCATTCAGATCGACCTTTGTTTCCAGGACTTTGAAGCCGAGCTCGCCAGCCTGCCCGGCAAATACGCCCCGCCTCACGGTGAACTCCTCCTCGCTCGCGACGCCCAGGACAAACCGATCGGATGCGTCGCCCTTCGCCCCTCCGACCGGGGATGCGAAATGAAGCGTCTGTATGTCTCTCCGCCCGGCCGCGGCATGGGTCTGGGCAAAGCCCTTATGAACGCGATCATCGACGAAGCCAAACGCATCGGCTACCAAGAAATCTGCCTAGACACCCTCCCGACCATGGTCGAAGCGATCTCGCTTTACCAAAAGAACGGTTTCGAAGCCACCGATCCCTACTACGACACTCCCATCGACGGCACGATTTTCATGCGCCGCGTATTGTCCACAACGTAGCCGCGAATCCTCTGCCGCTTCTGAACGTCCCCTTTGCTGAGGGATAAACAAGTTACCCAAGGATTTGCGTTTTTGCTCGCGGTGGTTGGCCAAAGCCCCGTCGTTCCCGTGGAATCGAAGGTGGTGGAGGCCGCCATCTTCAAAACCGGCCAATGCCTGGTGGTAAGAGAGGTATCTCTCAAGAAAGGCAACCACCGCTACCGGCTCGATGTTCTGCCCGATGCGTTTGACGGCACGGTTTGGTACTCCACGCCCAAGAACGCCCAGATATCGGCCCTGGAGACCAAGATCGATCTGAAGTCGGTCAAGAAACAGTCTCCTGCCCTCACCCCGCTGGAGCGACTGATCGGCAACATCAACCAGACCGTCACCATGCGGACGAAGTCCAAGGCGGTGATAACGGGCCGCCTCCTCTCCGTCTCCGATCCTCAAAAACCGGTGGTGGCAATCGAGTCGAAGGGCGGCGAAACCTCGTTCATCGCGGTGGAAGAGATCGCCTCTATCTCTGGGCCAGGGATGAAGGAGACCTTGGAGACGACCCAGCGATCCTACACTGTCGCTATCGAGTTCCAGGCAATCGCGAATGCCCCGGTGAAGGCGCGGATTATTACTCTGGAATATGGAGCCGTCTGGGCCAGCAACTATCTGTTGGATCTGACCTCGCCAGGTCAAGGCGAACTTACGGGTAAAGCCCAGGTAGCGGCGGGCTCGCTTGCGCTGAATCGGGCCAAGGTGAAGGTGCTCTCTGGTGCGCCAAACATGCTATCTACGTCCAAGTTTGACCTTGCCGCGGGATACGGTAGCGCGATGTCCTACGTTTTTGGCAATCAAGGAAGCTACGAGCAGTTTCGAACTTCTCCTGCCGACCCATTCGCCTTGCTCCCCAGATACGTTCCGCCAGTAGGCCGGTATGCGGCTCAAGACGGACTGTTTCGGGGAGGTCGGCAAACCAACCTTCAGGGTGGAACGGGTGCAGTTTTGGCCTCTACCGACTTTATCAGCTACGACCCAACCGACAACAGCATCGTTGTCGCTGATCCCATCCGTGACTACCGCCAAAGCTACGGCACAGAGAAGCCGCCAACCCCGGATCGAATGGAGTCCATCTATGCCTACTCCCTCGGCGAACTCACTCTCGCCCGTGGCGCTCGTCTCACCAAGGCCCTCTTCCAGCAATCGACCACCGTTGAGTCGCTCATCAAGTGGGAGGCGATGTGGTCGGAGGCTGACGTCGTCACCAGCGTGCTTAGGGTGAAGAACACTGGCCTCCAACCCTGGACCAACGGCCCAGTTTTCATCGTTCGTGAAAACGTTCCGCTCTCGCAAGTCGAGATGCCGTTCACGAGTCCGGGCAAGACTGCGGACCTCTCGACCGGAAAGGTCCAGGATGTCATCGTCCAGCGCCTGGAACGGGAAGTTTCCCGAGATGTAATCAACGATCCTCGGAGCGCGAACGCCAAGGTCAGCCAGTTGGTTTCTGAATTCCGTTTCTCCTTAGAGAACGGCAGGGCCGAAACTACCACCGCAGAACTCGTCGCCCGGGTTCCTGGAGACATTCTTGAATCTGCCGACGCCGTGATTGAAAAACTTCCCCTCTTGCAAAGCGTCTACAACCGCTTCAACGAGGTCAAATGGCGGGTAACCCTCCAACCCGGGGAGAAGAAGGAACTGGTCCTCAAAGCCAGAAGGATCGACTAAGATCGAAGCAATCCGTAGCCGCAGGTCTTTAGCCTGCGCGTCCAGCAGTGGCGCAGGCTAAAGACCAGCGGCTACGGTTTAGTTCGTCAACGCCTCAAACCTCTCTACATCCGCCCCGATTTGCGCGAGGCTGGCGGCCCAGAACTCCTCGCTACGCAAATCGATTCCAAATCCTTCCGCGAGAGTCGGCGCGTTTGCGATTCCGGTTGAGGAAAGCAGCTCGTCGTAGCGATCCCTAAACGGCTCGGGATCGCTCTGATAGACCGAGTAGAGCCCCAGGCCAAACAGGAGCCCGAACATGTACGGGAAGTTGTAGAAAGAGTAAGTTGAGTAATAGTGTGGCTTAACCGCCCACATATACGGATGCAACTGGTCTTCGTCCAGCCCGTCCCCATAGGTCTGCTTCTGGGCATCCAGCATCAACAGGCTGAACTCCGCCGCGGATAGCTCCCTCATCAGCCGCTTGTCGAAAACCGCGCGTTCGAAAAGGTATCGGCTGGTGATGTCCACCACCACTTGGCATTGACCCTGCAAGGAAGCTTCCAAGATCGCCAACTGATCCTCCGGCCCGACTGATTCCAGGGCCGCTTCCTTCACGATGGTCTCGCAGAAAATGCTTGCCGTCTCCGCCAGAGTCATCGGCGTGTCCTGATTGATGAGGGTTCGACGGGACAAGCACTGGTCGTGGTAGGCATGGCCAAGCTCGTGGGCCAGGGTGCTGACCGATCCGTAGGAGGGATCGTAATTCATGAGGATTCGGCTCTCGCCGTTGCGAAGCGGAGTGCAATAGGCGCCATCCACCTTCCCGCCCCGAGCCTCGGCGTCGATCCAATTCTCGCGAAAAGTCTTGTTTGCGAAGTCCCCCATCTTTTGGCTATAGCGGCCAAAATTCTCGGCGACGAAGGCCGATCCTTCCGAATACTCCCAGCTCTTACTTCCCTTCCCGACTGGCGCAAAAAGGTCGAAAAAGGCAAGCTTAGGCAAGCCCAGAACCTTCGCCTTGGCTTTGAGGTAGCGCCGGAACATTGGGAACGACTTCAACGCCGCCGCCATCATCACGTCTAGTGTTGCCTGATCGATGCTTGCGTTGAACAAGGCCTCTGCGAGCGGCGATCCCCAGTTCCGTGATCGGCTGAGCGTGTTGACCTCGCCCTTGATTCCGTTCAGACAAGCGCTGATCGAGACTTCGTTCTTCTTCCACGCCTCCAGTTCAGCCTCATACGCTCGCTGTCGAATGTCCCGATCGGCCTCATACGCCAAGTTGCGTACCGCAGGCATCGGCATCGACTTTCCACCGACCTCAACCTGGATTTGGCTCGTGAGATTGCTGTGAAGTCGTGACCAAGCCACCGATCCGCTGAGGGCCAAGTCGCTGACGAGTGACTCCAGACGAGGGTCCATCAGATGCCTCGCCCGAACTTGCTCCTTCCTAAGGGCAAATTGGTGCTCTGCCACCGTACGATTGGCTTTCGCCGCCCCATCGAGATCGAATCCCGCGACCCAGAGGGCAAACCGAGTCTGAAGTTTCTGTAGCCTAACCGTCAGATTGTCGAACTCGCTCAGCGCCGCCGCAGAGGCGTCGTCCTTGGAGTCGGTCGTTACCAGGCACTCGAGGTAACTGCTGATCAGCCTCGACTGATCGAGGAGACTATTCAGGCTGTCAATTGCGACCGCTAAAACTGAAGCCGAAGAAGGTCCGCCGCTCGTGATCGACTCGCTATCCCAATAAGCTTCATTCTCGATGATTGTTCGCTCAAGTTTCTTGGCCGCATCGCGAAACTCGGTTGATCGGACATTGGGAAAGAAGGGCGACAAATCCCATCGAGGAGCTGCACCTGCAACTGACATAACGTTATTCTAACGCGTATCGACGATTAAGGTAACTGGGCCTTCGTTGCAAATCGCCACCTGCATCTCTGAGCCAAATTCACCGGTGTGGACGGTAACGCCCAGGTTCCGAACCTCTTCGACGAATTTGTCAAATAGTTCCTTGCCCTTCTCAAACCCTGCCGACTCCCCAAAGCTTGGCCTCCTCTGACTGGCATCGCCGTAAACCGTGAAGTTCGAAACCGCCATGATCTGGCCCTCAACGGCTTTGAGGGCTAGATTGATCTTGCCGTCGGCGTCGTTGAATATTCTCATACCAACAACTCGGTCGGCCAGTTTGCGGGCGTCTTCTTCCGCGTCGTCGCGATGAACTCCGATCAGGAGCGCCAGTCCTATCCCCATTTGAGAAACTAACCGCTCGCCTACTCCTACCGCCGCCGATGAAACCCTTTGCACAACCGCACGCACCAAAACACCTTACCGCCCGTTACTTGGAAGCTGTGCGCCCAAACATTCGCAGGATTGAAATCACGTCGGTGAAGTTGCTGATCTTGGTCATGACGGCCTGGAACTGCTGAGTGTCCGTGACATCGATCGTCACCTCGATTTCCGCCGTGTGGTTCGGCAGGGTCCGAATCTTCGCTGCCGAAACGTTGGTTTTCGCCTCGCCAAAGATGGTGCTGATGTCCATCAATAGGCCCTGTCGGTTAACCGTAATGATCTTGAGCCCTACCGCATATTGGCTTCCATCCGACGGCCAGTCGTAGTGCAAGAGTCGCTCCGGCTCGTTGGTCATGTAGCTCATGGCATTCGGGCAGACCCGTCGATGAAGCATGATTCCCCGACCCCGAGTCACATAGCCGACAACCTCATCACCAGGAATCGGACTGCAGCACTTGGCCCGATTCACCATGACGTTGTCGATCCCGCTGGTGACAAGCGTGATCTTGCCTTCCTTGGTGCGGTTGACCTCGATCCGGTCTGGATTTGGCAGATCCTGAACCGTGCCTCGCAGCTTAGAAACTACGCCTTGAACCGATGAAAGCCCCAATCCAACCCTTGCCAAAACGTCCGTTGCGTTCTCGCACCCGGTGATCTGAGCGGCCAAGACGTTGAGCTTATCGTCTCCCAAGAACTGCTTAGGCTCCAATCCCATCGAGCGAAGTTCTTTGGACAACATGTCCCGGCCCCGTGCTGCGTCGTCGGTTTTGGTTACCTTTCGGAAGTGATTTCGGAGTTTGTTGCGGGTGTGGGCGGACTTGATGAACTTCAGCCAATCCGCGCTTGGCGAGGCATTCGACCGGGTGACCAAATCAATGACGTCCCCGTTTTTCAGAACTGTATTCAGCGGCACTTGGGAGCCGTTCACCTTTGCTCCAACCAGGGTCATTCCCAGTTGGGTGTGCACCCGGAAAGCGAAATCGACCGGAGACGAGCCCTTCGGAAGGTCGATAACATCGCCCTTGGGTGTGAAGACGAACACCTGCTCGCTAAACAGGTCTGTCGAAATAGATCGCAGAAAGTCGGACGACGCGCGGGCATCGCTCGACCAGTCGAACAGTTGTTCTCTTAGATTCTTGAGCCTCTTTGTCTCATCTAGTGAGGCCTTTCCTTCCTTGTAAGTCCAGTGCGCAGCGACGCCAAACTCCGCGATCTCGTGCATCTCCATAGTGCGTATCTGGACTTCGAGGGGTCCGCCTTGTGGACCTAAGACTTTGGTGTGCAGGGATTGATAGCCGTTTGGTTTGGGCTTTCCAATGTAGTCGTAGAACAAACCTGGGATAGGCACCCAAAGGTCGTGTACCAGTCCGAGAGCGACATAGCAATCGGAGGTCGTACCAACGATGATGCGCAAAGCGAGCAGATCGTAGATCTCCTCAAACTTCAGACCCTGCTTCACCATCTTGTTGAAGATCGAGTACAGATGCTTAGGCCGTCCACGAACTTCCAGCAAGGTCAACCCGCGTTTTTCAGCCCGATCCTTTAGCTGGACCACCGCTTCCTGTAACTCTTGCTCGCGCTGAGTTCGGCTCTTGGAAACCAGATCGCTCACCTGCTGAAACTCGGTCGGGTGCAGGTGCTTGAAGGCGAGGTCTTCCAACTGCCACTTGATTTGCCAGATTCCAAGCCTGGCCGCTAGAGGAGCGAAGATGTCCAGGGTTTCATTTGCTATTCGGGTTCGCTTCTCGGGTGGCAGGGCGTCGAGGGTCTGCATGTTGTGAAGGCGGTCGGCGAGTTTGATGACCATCACCCGAAAGTCGCTAGCCATGGCTAAGAGCATCTTGCGGAGGCTTTCGGCGGCGCGGGTGGCTTCGGCGGCGGCTTTTTGTCGCTCTGATAGCTCTGAGGCCGAGCGGAACTTGAGCTTGGTGACGCCTTCTACCAACTGCGTAACATCGTCGCCGAAGGACTTGGTGAGCATCTCGGCGGTGAATGCTGGGTTGTCCTCGATCACGTCGTGGAGCAGTCCCGCGCAAATTGTGTCGTCGTCCATCCTGAGATCGGCCAGAATGTGGGCGACGGCTAGCGGGTGCAGGATATAGGGTTCGCCGCTGGATCGCTGTTGGCCGGCGTGAGCCTGCTCGGAGATGAAGTAGGCGTAGCGGATCTTTTTGATATCCGCATCGGCTCGTTCACGACGAATGTGCTCGAGCAGCTCATGAAGCCGATCGGGCTCCTCCCAGTCGTGACTGATTTCGTAGGCCGCTACCATGGGGCGAAGTGTGATTGCCTTAACAAGCGGCGCTGCTTGAAGGTCATTTAGTATAACGTACGCTTAACGTTTCGTCACGTCGTCAACCGCTGGGCCAGTAGTCGGGCGACCTCGATCGCCTGTTCGGGAGTGTCGACCGCAAGTGCGGTTCCCTTTCCTTCCACCATCCGAATCTCGACTCCGTTCTCCAAGAATCTGAGTTGCTCAAGACTCTCGGTTTGCTCCAAGGGCGTAGGAGCCCATCCGGCGAATTGGAGCAAAACGTCGTGGCGGTAGGCGTAGATTCCGATGTGCTTCTTCACCGTCGTTTGCCCTGGATTCCTTGGATAAGGAATGGGGTGGCGGCTGAAGTACAAGGCGTTCCCTTTGCGGTCAGTGACCACTTTGACCACGGCCGGATTCTCGACCTCCTCGTCGGGGCAACTGCTGAATACGCTTGACATCTGCAAGGATGCATCGTCCCTAAGCGGCTGGGCACAGGCTCGGATTGTCTCCGGATCTATCAAGGGCTCGTCGCCTTGCACGTTTACGTAGAAGTCCGCCTTGAGCGATTCTGCAACTTCGGCCAATCGGTCGGTGCCGGAGGGGTGGTCGAGTCGGGTCATGAACGCCCTTGCGCCAAAGGCTTCTGCAGCCTCCGCAATTTCGGCATCCGGGGTGGCGATGACGACCTGGCTCGTCACTCCTGAGGCGAGAGCAGCCTCATAGGCCCATTGGATCATCGGTTTGCCGCAGAGATCGATTAGTGGCTTGCCGGGAAATCGGGTGCTGGCCATTCGGGCCGGGATGACGATCGCGCACTGCATGAACTTGAAAGGCTACCTCCAAGGACCGCCATCGCCTTCGAATCGAAGGTTATGGTGAATCGATACCAGGCAATTGTGCCTGTGGTCGCGATTCTTCTCGACCGATTTTGAACCTGGTCGCGACGGATTTGCGACCAAATTCGAATCTGGCTTTGACCGGTTTTTTAGGTTCAGTTGAAGCGGGATTTTGTGTATCGTTTTTTACTGTGTTCGCGCATATGTGTTTTGAGTTGTGAAAATAGACCAGTTGTGAAGCGGAGGAGATGGGGAGTGGGGAGCAGAGGAGGTCGGAGGGGTGAAGGGATGATAGGGTGATCATGTGATGGAGGTGATGGAGGTGAATGGGTGATTGAGGTGAGAACGTTGAAGAGAATTTGCTTCATACCTATAAGGTTTTGAAACGCGGTTTTGTCAACCATCAATCTGAGACTCTGGGTCTTAATCTTTTGCCCGGAGGCGCCGTGATACAATGTATTTCTTGAGGCTAGCGCGACCCCTGATCCTCATATTGTTCGTCTTGGTAGGACAAGCACATGCTTGTTCTAGCCTTTGGGTGCTTCCCGACGGCAGCGAGTGCCGGACATGTGCGACTGAAACATGTATCACCGGGTCTTCGCTCCTTTGCAATCAGCCGCAAATATCGCTCGGTGCAGGGTTTCCTCAGGATTGCCACGCTTGCTGTATCCTCACACCATGCAATGACCACGACGATGATAGTGCGGTAGCTCAGGCTCCTTCGATTTCGGTTGAAATTGCCTTGATCGACCGTGTCATCGAATTCATTGACTGGTCCAGCGTTTACCCAAGACCCGTTCATATTCAGATCGAGCGGGGATTTCCCAACGCTCCGCCGTCCAGGTCGTCTTCACGCGCTCCTCCATTCCAATTGAGCTAGTCGTCCGGCGGCAATTTGCCGCCACGTCTTTTATCAGTTGGAGTCCCATTGAAACCCTATATCGTCCTCTTAGTTGCGTTTGCGTCAGTGCACCTGGCTCAATCGCAAGAGAATAAGCTATCCCTTGATCGCGCCTTGGCCCTGGCTCGTGCCAATCGTCCCAGCATTAGCGCCGCCCAGTTGCGGGTGAAAAGCGCCAGGCTGCTTCGGAAGAGCATGGGCGCGTTTCCGGCCACGCGGCTGTCGGTGGGCTATACAAGCGACCCTGCGGTAGGCGGTAGCGACGACGATCTAGTCCTTACCCAACCGCTTGACTTTTTCGGTCGGACTTCCACCGCCATCGCCGTCGGCAATGCCGGAATCCTCCGAGCCGAAGCAGAACTCCAGCAGGTCGTTGCCGAGATACAAGCCGAAGTTGTGGACACCTACAGCGAAGCGGCCGCCGCCAAAGCCCTTGCGGAAAGCGCAGTTCAAAGCCAAGACATCGCGCAGAGACTCGCAGATGCGATGAAGATCCTGGTCGAGGAAGGCAGAGCGGCAGGCGTCCAGCTCATGCGCGTCAACATCGAAGTAGAACGCTCGCGACTTGCCGCCAACCAGCGAAATGCCGAGTACCGAGCAAGTCTTGAGCGTCTCAGCGGTCTGCTGGCGGTTCCTGTAAATCAAGTGGCAGTGCCTGGGTTTGCCGAGATTCAGGTCGAACTAATCGAGCCTGCCGCTTTACCGAGAAACAGGTTCGACCTACTTCTACTCGCCGCCGACGTTAGGGCCGCCGAGGCCGACGTTCGCGTGGCACGGCTGAGTTCACTGCCCGAGCTAGAGATTCAGGGCCGTCGATCTGCATGGCAAGACCGCGACTCTCGATACGGCGCGCGAATTCAACTGAACATCCCCCTTTTCGACTATGGCCGCTCCCGGGCAGAGACAAACGCCGCCAAGACCAAAACCGAGGCGGCAAATCGGGCGCTTGCCGACGCGACCCGGATAGCAGAGTCGGAGTTAAGCGCGGCTCGCATTGAACTGACGGGAGCACAGGAACAGCTCCAGCGATACCAAACCATCCTTGACAGCGCAAGAAAGCTGGTCGACATTTCGACGGTAGGGTTCAAGGAGAAGGCCATCACCCTCGTTGAGCTATTGGAAGGAACCCGCGCCCTGCGAGAGGTCGAGGAAGGGTTCGTCGAAGCCCGTCTGAGGCTGGCGAAGGCACAGGCGCGATACTTGCGGGCAAGCGGTCGCATTTTGGAGCTGCAACCTTGAGATTTTTCACAACTTCCCTCACTACGTTCTTGATCATGGCCACGATGATTGGTTGCGGCAAGGGCTCGGCCAAACTTGACGAGCACGGGCACGAAGAGGGGCCTCAAAAGGAAGAAGCTGGCCACGTCGAAGGCGAAGCGGGCCATACCGAGGACATAGTTTTAACCGCCGAGGCCGCCAAAATCGCGGGTATCCAGGTGGGCGAAGCTCGGCGAATGCCGATGCAAAGCCAAGTCAAGGTGACGGGAACGGTCACCAACACCGCTCAGGGCCGAGCCGTGGTCACTCCTCCGGTCGCGGGCAAGATCACGCGCATCCATGTAAAAGTTGGCGACAACGTGCGAGCGGGACAACCGATCGCCACACTCTCGTCTGCCGACCTCGCGCAAGCATCAGCCGGAATCATTGAAGCCCAGCGCGGAGTGATCTCGGCCCAAGCCGCGGTTCGTGAAGCAAGAGGTGAAACTGATATTGCAAACGCTAAGCTAAGGACGGCCAGGCAGAATCTACAAAGACAAAAGGAGTTCGCGCGAACCGGCGCTTTCAGCCAGCCAGCTTTACAAGCGGTTCAGCGCGAGTTGAATGAGGCGGAAACGACGCTCGAATCCGCACAGCAAGAACAGGTGGTCCACGAAGCCCAGCTGGAAAGGGCAGAAAGGCTCTACAAGCAGGAGCTGATCTCTCGAACAGAACTTGAGCAGGCTCGACTCGAGCTACAGCAGGACAAGACCAAGCAAGCAAACGCCAAGCGGCAGATCGAGATCGCACGCGCGGCTTATGAGCGGGAACGCAAGATCGCGGAACGGGGACTTTCGAATTCCAAAGAAATTCAAACCGCGGAGGCTGAGGTCCGCTCGGCGAATCTAGAAGTTCAGCATGCCAAGATCCGCCACAGCACGGCGGTTTCCGGTGTTGCGGGCGCGATGAAAGGCGTCCAGGCCGCGCAAACTGCTTACGCCGCACAAGCCGGGGGGAGCCGCAGCGGGGGCGGAACCATCACCGTAGTTGCACCGATTAGCGGGATCGTAACGGACCGAGAGGCGACCCTTGGCCAAGCGGTCGAGCGCATCACCGAAATCTGCGAGATCGAAAACCTAAAGACCGTCTGGATCATCGCCAACGTGCCCGAAAAACAGGTCGGACTCGTTCAAAGGGGCTCGATCGCTCAGATTACAGTCAGTGCATTTCCGAACCGAATCTTTAGCGGGGTTGTCCAGGTCTTGGGGGGCCGCCTCGATCCTAAGAGTCGCACGATGCCGGTTCAAATACTGGTCGAAAACTCCGACGGCGCCCTCCGGGCGAACATGTTTACCACCGTTTCTCTCGGCGCAGGGGCGGGTTCTATGGCGCTTGCAGTTCCGCGCACTGCGATTGCGGAGAACGGCGACAAGCGCATGGTCTACATCGCGGAGGAAGGCGGCAAGTATGAAGAACGCCTGGTCGAACTCGGTCGCACCCAGGGCGATTACGTCGAGATTCTAAGCGGACTTGAGGCTGGCGCAAAGATCGTTGTCAAGGGCGCCTTTGTGCTCAAGAGCGAGAAGGTCAAGAGCGAGCTTAAGGGGCATGAGCACTAATGCTTGAGAAGGTCCTTCATTTCAGCCTAACCCAAAGGCTCCTCGTCATTGCCGGAACGCTTGGACTGATCGTATGGGGCGTTGTGGCGTGGACCCGCCTCAACCTTGATGCGGTACCCGACATTACGACCAACCAGGTCGCGATCAACACCGAGACGGGAGGAATGGGACCCGAAGAAGTTGAGCGGCTCGTCACGTTCCCGATCGAGACGGCGATGTCTGGGCTTCCCGGCGTAGAAGGCACGCGTTCGCTGAGCCAGTATGGGCTCTCTCAAGTGACGGTTACGTTTGAGGACAGCGTCGACATCTTCTTTGCCAGGCAGTTGGTCAACGAGCGGCTTGGGCGCGTGCAGGCCGAACTGCCTGAAAATCTGGAAGCCCCGCAGATGGGCCCGGTTTCAACCGGTCTTGGCGACATCTACATGTTCGCGATCGAGAGTGAAAAGCGCAAAATCTCCGAACTGCGAACGATCATGGACTGGCAGATTGCGCCCCAACTGCGGTCGGTGAAGGGCGTCGCGGAGGTGAATGTCGCCGACGGAAACGTGAAGCAGTACCAGGTCATCGCCGATCCCATGCGATTGCAAGCGCATGGACTGGGGGTTCACGACCTCATCGAGGCCCTCCAGAGGAATAACCAGAACGCGGGCGGCGGAGTGGTTGATGCCGGGGGCGAGCGCACGCTCATACGATCTGTCGGGATGGCCACGAAGCCATCCGATATCGAGACCATCATGCTGTCGAGCGACGATGGAACCCCGGTGCTGGTTCGAGACGTTGCCGATGTGACCACGGGAACCCCCGTGGTGACAGGCCTTTCGACCAAGGATGGAAAAGAGGCTCTCCTAGCGATCGGCATGATGTTGAAAGGAGCGAACGGACGGACCGTTTCTCAGGCTATCGATGCCAAGATTCAAGAAATCAAGACCCAGCTTCCCGACGACGTCAAGCTGACGACTGTTTACAACCGTTCGGTCCTCGTCAACAAAACCGTCGCAACGGTTGAGAAGAGCCTTCTAGAAGGTGGGATTCTTGTGATCGCGGTACTTCTGGTTCTGCTGGGCAATGTCCGGGGCGCGCTCATCGTGGCGCTTGCCATTCCCCTTTCCATGCTCTTCGCCATCGGGATGATGAACTCGTGGGGGATCTCGGGCAATTTGATGAGCCTGGGCGCGATCGACTTCGGGTTAATCGTCGATGGCGCCGTGGTCATGATCGAGAACGCGGTTCGGCGACTGGCGGAAAGGCGGGTGCATGAAGTGCGGACTCTATCGCGAGAGGAAGTGAGGCAGACCGTTTGGGAAGCTTCCAGAGAAGTAGCGAAGCCCACCGCTTTTGCCGTGTCGATCATCACCGTTGTCTACCTGCCGATCTTGGCCCTGGAGGGCACCGAGGGCAAGATGTTCAAGCCGATGGCGTTCACGGTCGTGTTCGCCCTGATCGGAGCGTTGATCCTCACCCTGACCCTGGTTCCCGCCCTTGCGAGCATGTTCCTTTCGGGGGATACCAAGGAGGGGAAAAACCCGATTATGGGGTTCTTCAGCAAGGTTTACAAGCCGGTGCTGAGCTTTGCGTTGAAAGCCCGGGTGCTCGCGGTTGCAGGCGCTGTCGTTCTCCTGGCGATTGCGGGTTGGCTGTTTACCACGCTTGGCTCGGAGTTCATTCCAACGCTGGATGAGGGCGATATTGTCGTGCAACCGATCCGCATCCGAACGGTGAACGCCGAAGAGACGGTTCGACTCGTCACCGCTGCCGAAAAGAAGGTCTTGGAGGTTCCTGAGGTCATCACGATGTTTTCGCGTAGCGGGACTCCTGAAGTTGCCACGGACCCGATGCCGCTGAGCCTTACCGACTCCTTCATCATGCTCAAGGAGCGAGACCAGTGGCGTCCGGGAATGACAAAAGACAAGATTCAGGAGGAAATTGAGAAGAAGTTGAACGAAGTACCAGGCCAAGGCTACAACTTCTCCCAGCCGATCGAAATGCGCTTCTCCGAACTTGTGTCCGGGGTTAAAGCAGACATTGGAATCAAGGTCTTCGGGGAGGACCTGGACATACTTCGCCAAAAAGCCGAGGAAATACGTTCCGTTGTGGCTTCCATTCCCGGCGCGGCCGACGTGGAGGTCGAGCAAGTTGAACCTATTCCGGTGCTTCAACTCGACATCAACCGGAGCGCGATTGCGCGCTACGGGGTGAGCATCGGCGAGATCCAGGAGCTGATCAGTTCGGTCTTGGGCGGAGAGGAGATTGGGCAGATCGTAGAAGGCGATAAGCGGTTCCAGATGGTTGTCAGACTTCCCGACGAGATTCGAAACAGTCCCGAAGCGATCGCTAACCTTCCGGTTAAGACGAGCAACGGCGAAAGCGTTCCGCTCTCGGAGATCGTCCATCTCGACAACAAGCCCGCTCCCGCACAGATCACTCGGGAATCGGGCAAGCGGCGGGTGGTTGTGCAACTTAACGTTCGAGGGACCGATCTAGGCACATTTGTGGCCGCCGCACAGAAGGAGATTCAGGAGAAGGTCAAACTTCCAGAGGGCTATTACTTGGAATGGGGCGGCCAGTTTGAAAACTTGCAAGAGGCGAGCGCTCGCCTGATGATCGTCGTGCCGATCGCCCTCGCCTTGATCTTCACCTTGCTCTTCATGACGTTTGGCTCGATGAAGCAGGCGACGCTCATCTTCACTGGCGTTCCGTTGGCGGTAACCGGAGGAATCATCGCCCTTTGGCTTCGAGGCATGCCATTCAGCATCTCGGCGGGGGTTGGATTCATCGCCCTCTCGGGGGTCGCCGTTCTCAATGGCGTGGTTATGGTTTCAGCCATAAACAGATTGCGGGAAGAAGGGCTTAGCGTTCTGGATGCGGTGAAGTTGGGAGCTGAGCAACGCCTCCGGCCAGTTCTTATGACGGCGATGGTCGCCGCCCTTGGGTTCGTTCCCATGGCTCTGAACACAGGCATCGGGGCGGAAGTACAACGTCCGCTTGCAACGGTGGTGATCGGTGGGATCGTGTCGGCGACAATCCTTACGCTGGTGGTGCTTCCGGTTCTATATCAGTGGTTGGAGCGGGACAAGCCTGTCTTCGGCTAGCTCCATTACCAGCCAAATGAAAAGCCGCCCGAGCTTGGCTCGGACGGCGTTGGGCTTCCCAGAGAGGGTCGGTTCATGACCGGCCCGCGAATCTATTGTCGAGGCCAGCTAAAACGCGCAACCCCTCTGGTGACTAGTTTCAATACTCATACTTCAAACCACCTCCGGTGAATAGGATCAACTTACTATACGCGCGGGTAGGGGCAATGCTTCGCCAGTAGACCCAAAACCCGATTACTGGGATTGCAGGCCATCTTGGAAAAGCTTTTCGGCCGACTGGCGGTCGCGGTCGGCGAGGGTGGGGTTCATTCGGAAGATATCCATCAGCTTGGAATCGCCCAACGAGATAGAGATATTGAGGCCTTCGGATGGGATTTGGACGGCGCAGATCATTAGGCGATGGTCGCCATCTTCCCAAAACCAGTAGCGCACTCGGCTACCGGTTACGGCCTGAGGAGACAGGTTGATCATCTTGTCGTAGTCGGCCAAGATCTCCTGCAACCGAGCCTCGCTGGCCCGATCCTCATGGTAGAGGGCGAGGGCGACTTTCTCGTCGTTCACGATGGCGGCAAAACCCAGGGTCCCGTTATCCCAGCCCTGGCAGGTGTAATCGCGATCCTTCCAGCCTGACGGCATCTCGGCGACCTTGTAGGAGGTCTTCTCTTCTCGGAACACTCGGAGCGCGGTGTCGATTGAGTCGCCAACCCTCAGTTCCTCGCCGTTTCGAAACATTCGGAGGGAGGTTTTGACGCTGAAATCGGGAGCGGGCAACTTGTCGGGGCCGGGAACACTGGACCGGGCGACATTAGGATCCTTGGCGGGCTGCAACTCGGCAGGCTGGCCGCCACCATTGCACCCGGCTAAGCCAAGGGCAAGGATCGCAAGGAAGAGAAAGCGCATGACTATTCCACGGATACGACGCGGTATCGGTTGAGCCCGTTCGGCGATGTTACGGAGATTTCTTCTCCCGACATCTTCCCTCTGAGGGCCTCGCCGAGGGGAGAGGTTATGGAGATGAGCTCCTTGGCAGGGTCGGCTTCGAACGATCCCACGAGGGTGACGGCGAATTCGTCGTCAAAGTCCAAGTCGAGGAGGTTCACCTTGGAACCCAGATCGACGCCACCGTTGTTACTTCTTTCAATGACCTTGGCGGTTTGGACAGCGCGCTCTAGCTCGGAAATTCGGGCTTCCAGGCGGGTTTGGTTGAGCTTGGCCTCATGGTAGGCGGCGTTCTCTTTGAGGTCGCCGTGGGCTTTGGCTTCTCGGATAGCCTCGGCAATCTCCATTCGTCTTCGGCCCTGAAGGTCCTCAAGCTCGGCTTTGAGCTTGGCCAATCCATCTGCAGTGACTAAAACCTGATTCGCCATGGGAACGAATATTGTAGCATCAGGTTCATCCATGGCAGAGTCGAACGTCAGCGTGATCGTCGTGAGCTTCAATACGAAGGAGAAGTTACGTCGATGTCTGGAGTGCATCGAGCCTGAGGATGAGGCGATCGTGGTCGACAACGCGTCCTCGGACGGGTCGGCAGAGATGGTGGAGTCGGATTTTCCCTTGGTTCATCTGATCAAGAATTCGGAGAATCGTGGCTTTGGAGCAGCTAACAACCAGGGGCTGGATGTGATGACGCATTCCTTGGCGTTGTTTTTGAACAGCGATTGCTATGCGGACCCTGGGGCGATTCAACGGTTAGCTCAGATATTCCGCGATCAAGATGTGGTTGCGGCGGGCGGGCGATTGGAGAATCCGGACGGAAGCTTTCAGCTATCGGTGGCAGATCGATTGACCTTGTGGAAAGTTTTTCTGGAGCAGTCGTTTTTAGAGCTTGTACTGCGGCCCTTTGGGCTGGGTTACTGGTTTGTTGAGCCTTTCGAGGAGACTCGGGTTGTGCCTCAGGTGATGGGGGCTTGTTTGATGATCCGGCCCTTGGAGCGGTTCGATGAGCGGTACTTTCTCTATTGCGAGGACACGGACCTATGTAGGCGACTTACCGAGCATGGGAAGATCGTGTACGAACCTTCAGCGCGGTTCACCCATGAGCTTGGGTCATCCAGTTCAGGCACGGGTCGGTGGAAGTCGGTGGCTCGCTACAATCGGGGCAAGGAGCTTTACTTTTCGATCCATCACGGGCCGTTTGCTTCTAGGATTTGTTTGATCTTGGATCGGTGTGGGGCGCTGTTGAGGTTGACGATTTGGTTGGTTTTGGCGATTCTGACCCTTGGATTGGTGAAGCGGTTCCGAGATCAAGTCGTCCTGTTCGCTCGGGTTCTTTCTAGCCCAATCCAGGGTCCGGATCGCGACCTTCATATTCCCCGATGATCTGATCGGGGGAGCCCACGCGGTGGATTTGACCGTCCTTAAGCCAGATACAGCGGTCCGCGACTCTTCGGACCGCGTCCATCTGGTGGGAAACGAAAAGGATCGTTCCTCCCTTGGATCGAAACTCGTCGATGTTGGCGTAGCATTTGCGCTCGAAGTCGTAGTCGCCGACGGCGAGGACCTCATCCACGAGGAGGATGTCGGCGTCGATATGAACTGCGACACTGAAGCCTAGACGTGCGAGCATGCCGCTGGAGTAGGTTCTGGTAGGGGCATGGATGTGCTCGCCGATCTCGCTGAAGTCGATGATCGCCTGGGAGCGGTCGCGCATTTCCTGCCTTGTGAGGCCGAGAATGACGCCGTTGAAGAAGATGTTCTCGATTCCGGACAGATCGGGGTGGAAGCCAGCGCCTAGTTCAAGCAGTGGGGCAGTTCTTCCCTTCATCTCGATTTGACCGGAGGTAGGTTTGTAGACTCTGGCGAGGAGAGACAGGAGGGTGCTTTTGCCCGCTCCGTTCTTACCGACAACGGCTACGCATTCGCCGGGATTGACTTCGAAACTGATTCCCCTAAGGACCTCGACTTTCTTAATACTCCTTCGTTTCCACCAGAGCAAAGCGGTCTTGATCGAGCCTGCGCCAGAGGTGCTCAAAGCGAAGGACTTGTGCAGATTGCGGATATGGATTTGGCCTTTACCGGTCATGGCCGCTCCACGAAACGCCATTTGAGGCGGTTGAAAATGGCGTACCCGACGATGAGGAGGAGAACCGACGTGATTGCGGTTGCCCCCAGATACTTATAGCTCAAGGGGATGGAGCCAACTTGGACTACTACATCTGGGGCCGCGCCGACCGGCGACATCGCCTTGGGGTCATAGGGAGCGAGAATAGCTTTTTTGTATGCCGTGCAGAGGTTGGCGATGGGATTTAGATTGTAAAGCTTGTAGACCAGCCAGTTTGAACTGAGGTTGATCTTAGAATTGGCGACGTTTTCATCGAAGATTACGATCGGGCAAAGAAAGAAAAGCAGATACAAAAGGATGCCGACGATGTACTTGACATCCTCATAGAACGTATTCAGGGCAGAGACGATCAAGCTGGTTCCCATCGAGAGCACAAAGCTGATGAGCAGGAGGATGGGAAGCAAAACCACCGAGCCCTTGATCGGGAAATCACCAGGGTGAAAGAAGAAGTTGACCATCAGGTAGGCGAAGAAGATGCCCAGGGCCAATAGGAAGTTGACGAAGTTGCTGATGACGGCCGAGATAGGCAACAGTTCACGCGGGAAGTAGATCTTCTTGATCAGCGGGATCGAGGACACGACCGATTGTGAGCTGTCCATGATGCTCTGCTGAAAGAACATGAAAGGCAGATAGGCGGCCATGATATAAGCGCCCATGTTGGGCTGGTCTGGAAATATGAAGTTCGTGTAAACGAACGTCATTACGCCCACGGTTAGGAGCGGATTCAGGAATGACCACAGGAATCCCAGAGCGGAGTTCTTGTAGCGAATCTTGAGGTCGCGCTGGACCATGACCAGCAATAACTCGCGGTAGCGCCACAGCTCCCTGAGTTCGCCTAGCATCGGGGGGATTCTACCTTCGGTCGATCCGCTGAACCCTTACGCGGACGATGACTAACCCGGGTTCGCGGAGCAAGTTGAATGGGCCGTGGTCGGGATACCATTGCTCCGACTCCATAATGAGAAGGCGTTCCTCGCCTGCTTTGGACCCTATCGCGGCGGCATTGAGCAGACGATCTCCAGGCGTAGCAAAAGCATCGAACGTGTGGCCTGTTCCCCGTCGCTCGCTGTTGGCAATCTCCTTGCCGTTTTGATCCTGGATCCAGAAGTCGATGGTCACTCGGTCGCCCGACTTTGTTGTGTCGCCTTGACCCGGTTGGATCATGAATCCCGGCGTTCCCATGTCCACGTCGGTTGCGGGCGAAAGCATCACCGGTAGGAAGGAGCACTGCAAGACGATTGAGATGAAATCCATTACGCTCATTGAAAGGACGAGGCCAGTTCGCGTAAAGCATCGTGTCCACGTTAAACTAGAACCGTGGCAGCAGTAGTTCCCGAAGTGGTGGTGATCGGCAGTGCAAACATGGACCTGGTGACCCGGGCTCCGCGCTTCCCTTTGCCCGGGGAAACCGTTTTGGGGAGCAAGTTCACCACGTTTACGGGCGGTAAGGGAGCTAACCAGGCCTGCGCGATCGCTAAGCTCGGAGGAAGGCCAAGATTCATCGGCAAGGTTGGTAACGACTCGTTTGGCTTGCAGATCATCAGTAGCCTGAGACAGATTGGGGTGGACACCGCTAACGTGTTCGCCGAGCAGGACTTGGTTACAGGGACCGCTATGATCACGGTAACGGACTCGGGCGAGAATACGATCGTCGTTGCGGGCGGGGCCAATGCCAGGGTCGATCCCGACTTTGTCAACGAGAGGCTTTCCAAGTTCGAGTTCAACACCGTCCTCATGCAACTTGAAACCCCGGTATCGACGGTTCAGGAGATTATTCGGAAGAAGAAGCTGGCCATTCTGAACCCAGCGCCAGCATCGGACCTCCCCGACGAGATCTATCACGGCCTTGATTGGATCACGCCTAATGAAACGGAGACGCATCGCCTTACCGGAGTTCGCCCGATAGACACTGAAAGCTGTCGGAAGGCAGCAGCTTGGTTCCTGCAACATGGCGTTAAGAACGTGGTGATTACTTTGGGGGCAAAGGGCTCGTTCCTCGTTAACAGCCAGATCGAGATTCACTGCCCCACCATCGAAGTCAAAACCATCGACACTACTGCGGCAGGAGACGCCTTCAACGGTGCGTTGGCCCAGTTTCTCAATGAGGGCAGAGATGGGCAAAATGCCGTCATGCTGGCCAATCGAGCGGGGGCTTTGGCGACCACGAAGTTGGGGGCTCAGGCGAGCTTGCCCAGCCGAGACGAACTACGCGCGGTTTCCTCGGGCTTATTCTGAAGGGATGGTTGGGGATTGATGGGACTTGGCTAGTTGCTCCATCCTGCCCGTAACCATAAATGAGACTCGCTCGGCGATGTTGACGGCGTGATCCGCAATCCGCTCGACATGATGGATGGCGAGCAATAACCAACTTGTAACGACGACATCCTCGGGATGGGACTTCATTCTCTCGTGGAGTTGGTCGCGCAACTGCCGATACAGATCGTCAACCTCGTCATCGTTTTCGATGACCTTTTGGACCAGTTCCAAATCGCGGCGCACATAGGCTTCCATCGAGTCCCTCAGCATGGCTCTTGCGACAGATGCCATCTTGGGGATGTCGATAGCGTCGGTGGTCCCAAGTTCCTTCTCGATCTTCATCGCGATCTTGGCGATGTCCACGGACAGATCGCCTACGCGCTCGATATCGGTGATCATTTTCATCGCGGTGCCGATGACGCGCAGGTCGCTTGCCATCGGTTGCTGAAGTGCCAGAAGCCTAAGGCATCGGTTTTCGATTGCCAATTCTCGCTCGTCGATCTCGTCGTCTCGATGGACGACTTGAAGGGCGAGCATCGAGTCGACCCTGGCGATCGCCTCGACAGCTTGGGCGAGCATTGATTCGGCCCGACTTCCCATTTCCAGAAGGTCGTGCTCGAGTTCGCGAATTTCACTCGCAAAGGCCTGTCGATGATGGCTGCCTGATTCCATGGCAATGTTAAGACGTTTGAGCAACCGCTTCTAGTTGCACCACTCCGTGTGGATAGTGACAATAGTAGATTCTGCCCTGGTCTTCACTGGCTCCAGGATCGACTTTTAGACAGTGCTCCTGGGCGCGGATGCAACGACCCGCATACCGGCATCCGACAAACTTTGTATGCGGGTCAGGGATTTCACCGGGAGGGGCGTCTGGCAATTGAAGTAGCTTGGTGATATCAGGAGCCGAATCAAGCAGAGCCTTGGTATATGGATGCCTGGGATCGTTGAAAATCTGCTCAGTTGGCCCCATCTCGACGATCCGCCCGAAGTACATCACGGCCACTCGATCAGCCAAGTATCTCACGGTCGTCAGATCATGGGATATGTACAGAAATGAACTGCCCAGCGACTTTTGAAGGTCCGTAAGCAGGTTCAAAATTTGGGCGCGAATACTGAGGTCGAGTGCAGCGGTAGGTTCGTCGCAGATCACCAACGGCGGCTTTAAGGCGAGAGCTCGGCCAATTGCCACGCGCTGTCGCTGGCCCCCGCTCAACTGGTGCGGGTACCGGTCTCTGAGGCTTGGGTCAAGCCCGACTTCATTGAAAATTTCAACGACGTCCCGCTTCTTGCCAACCAGATTTAGCGGTTCCTGAATGGACCTGGAAACCGTCCACTTTGGGTCGAGGCTTGCGTAGGGATCTTGCCAAACCATTCCAACCCTTTCAACGACCCCTTTAGGAGTTCCCTTCACTTCGTGGCCGAGGAGATCGATCCGCCCACCAACCATGGGTTGCAAGCCGAGGACGCACCGAGCAAGCGTGGTTTTTCCGCAACC
>JACMJO010000075.1 GCA_014380605.1 Fimbriimonadaceae bacterium
CCCCGTGCCACTTCCGAGCGTCCTCTTCCGCGACTTCGTACCCCTTGCCCTTGACCGTGATTGCATGAACGAATATGGGTCCCTGCAATTCACGAACGTTTCGAAAGACGTCAAGCAGGGTCAGCAAATCATGCCCGTCTACGGGCCCGATGTACTCCCAGCCGATCTCTTCAAAGATCGTTCCCGTGTTTTCAGGAGCCAGATAGTGGGTGATACCGTGTCGTAGACCCGCCGCCACCTTCGTAATGGGATCGGGCATCTTTTCGATGACCTCTTTGGCCCGATTGGCCATGTTTTGGAGCCAGGTTCGGGAACGAAGTCGTGCCAGGTAGTTCGTGAGGGCGCCGACGTTTGGGGCGATCGACATTCGATTGTCGTTCAACACCACGCACATGTCGCTTCGAAGTTCTCCCGCATGGTTCAAAGCTTCCCAGCTCATCCCAGACGCAATGGCCGCGTCCCCCGTAACCGCCACAACCCGCTCTTTTGTGCCTAATCGATCGCGAGCCGCGGCAAATCCAAGCGCCGCTGAGACCGCCGTTCCGGCATGGCCCGCCCCAAAGTGGTCGAGCTCATGCTCGTCGCGTTTGAGAAATCCGCTGAGGCCACCGTGCTTACGCAAGGTGTCGAAGCGATCGAGCCGACCGGTTAGCATCTTATGGGGATAGGCCTGGTGGCCAGTGTCCCAAATCACCTTGTCGGGGGGAATTGAATAGGCGGCGTACATCGCAACGGTCAATTCGACCGTGCCCAGGTTTGAGCTAAAGTGGCCACCAGTCTTGCTGACTTTGTCCAGGATCGCTTGCCTAACTTCACGAGCCACCTCCAACAACTCTTTGTCGGAGAACTGGTGCAGATCGGTGGGCTGAACAATCTTTGCTAGGAACGGATAAACGCTATCCATAGTCAAATAACCTTAGGGCGGGAATCTTAGTGCCCTAACATACATACGATCCTGGCCCCGATAAGGTTTTGGGTATTAGTTGTGCTAGATTGTTGCGGATTCCGCAATCTTCCCTATTCCGGGCCCCAACTCAGGCGCGCATAATTGATGTATCCGAAAAAGTTGAATTTGCTTTTAGGAAACCCGGTCAACGGGTCTGCCATGACAACATCGTGTCTTCTAAAGGATTATCAGGAATTGGCCATCGAGCCCAAAACAATCTTACTCGTTGAGGATAACGCCGACGACGAGCAGCTCACCTTGCGCGCAATGCGACACAGCGAGGTGCCAAACATCATCCGGGTGGCCCGCGATGGTGCCGAAGCCTTGGACTTCCTTTATGGGCCGAACGCAAAACTGCCGGACCTGATCCTCATGGATTTGAAATTGCCAAAGGTAGGCGGATTGGAGGTTCTCCAAAAGATTCGGCAGGAGCCCTCGACCATGAATCTCCCGATCGTCATTCTCACGTCGAGCGATGAGGAGAGAGACATTCTGCAGAGTTATAGCCTGGGAGCCAACTCTTACATCAGAAAACCGGTTGATTTCGACGAGTTCATTGACGCTATAAAGCAGTTAGGCTTGTACTGGCTAACTATGAATCAGTCTTTTAAGCAGCGCTAAAGGGAAGCTTTCCAAGCCCTGAGAGATTCGCCCGCGGTATGCATGGTTGGCGGTATCAGCTCAAACACTGGGATCCCTTCCCAGAGCCCTCGGTCGAATCCGCCATCCCGAATCTCAAGCTCCAACCCCTTGCCGCCGATTCGGTCCCCGTTAGATGCGAATCCGCCCAGCAACGCGCTTTGGCAAAGGCTCAGCAGTAAGGACTCCGCCAACCCCAGATCGATAATCTGAATCCCAGTCATTTCGAATTCTGGCAAGCCAAACTTCTGCATCCCCAATGTGAACAGATGGATGCCGTCTTCCTTCGCTCGATGCGAGAGGCCGATGACGTCCCGGGCGTCGATCTTGGGGTCTGCCCGCAAGGGTTGCTTAACCAGCTCCGGCAAGAGATAGCGGCGAGAGATCGGGTCGGCGACCACACCGTCCGAAAGCTCCGCAAATGTCGCGGCAAAGTCCAGCAAGAAGTCGATGCTTGCATAGACCATTGGGTCGTGCGATTCGAACGTCAGCTGGGCAACGGTCCAGGTCGCCCGTATGCGGACCAACAACTCCTGATCAAGCTCTGCCGCCAGCGAACTCCTGAGAAAAGGCTCAGGATCGAATCCTGCTTCCTCTTTGCTCAGAACCAACATCCTTAGCACTGTCTTGCGATCCTTGGAAGCGATCACATAGGCGCCACGCTCCAGCGGACGGCCAAGCGCATCCTTGGGCACATCTTGGCCCAGCGGCGCTCCGAAACCTTCCACCGCGCCGCCTTGACCTTTGGGGTTGATGATGGCCAGCATGGGTGGAAGCGTTGGCTTGCTGGACAGCAAGGTCAGATAGAAAGACTTCTGAATACCAAAGCCCGGCGTCTTGGGCTTGCTGAAAGACCACGGTTTCATCGCACCACCGCCCGCTTTTCCTTCTTCGCTTTCCCGTTCAGATGCCCGGTTGGTGCGGTTGCAGACTCCAACGACGCGTCAAGGATTCGCCGCCAGATCCCCGGTATCCATCCGACTGGCCATGCGCCCAGGGACCTCGTCCACGAAGCCTTGACCGGCGAAATAACCTCGTCCTTAGCATTGCGGGCTTCCCAATCTGTTCCCCCGCCATCGGTATAAGCCACCAGTCCAAGGGGGTCCATGGCCTGGATTGCGGAAGCCGCCCCGGGTCGCATCGCTTTGCCGGCCGGAGTCCACACTCTCGCACGAAACTTGCTGAACCTCTCGCCTAGGCGACGGAACCACTCCGTGACTTCCTCTCCTTCAAAGAAGGCAGGATAACAGCTACAGATCACAAAGGCGAACAAAGGGATATTCATGCTGTATTCGATGAAGGCGTGCATACAAAGACCGGCCAACAAAACCCATTTACGCAAGGGCTTATAGAAGATGAGGGTGCCCATCGCGAGTTCCACCGCCAAGGTTCCGTAGGTCGACAGATAGATGAACGGCCGGTCGTCCATGAACGGCGGCACCCAGAATCGGTCGAATTCATTCAGCCGCGCCGGGTACCAAGTTGCCGTCCCGTCGCGCCACATGTCGCCGCGCATCTTATGCCAAAACGTGGTGAAGTAAACCAGGGCGACGTTGTAAGCAATTAGCCGCTGGCTCCAGAGTGAAATCTGCGGCAAAGCGGGGCTGATCTTCCCTTTCCACAAACCAATCAGCCTATCCATCGAGCAGGCAAGGCCGCACGGAGCGATCACCAGGTAAAGGACCATCACGCGCAGGACGGTATCGCCGCCATGGATGATGAACCCGTTTCGAAGGTGGAAGCTGACCGTCCCGAGGGCAAGGATGATGGTGCTCACCCGAGTCCACAAACCAAGCATGGTGGTAAGCGCGGCAAGGATCGTCGCCAGATACAAGATCGCTGCCCAAGTTGCGTTCTCTCCCATTCCAAAATAAGCTAGGAGGTTGATTCTGGGGACGGTGAACGGGAGCTGAAACCACTCCCAAGGTCCCTGGAGATGTCCGGTGAAATCC
This sequence comes from Fimbriimonadaceae bacterium, assembly GCA_014380605.1. Classification (GTDB taxonomy): domain Bacteria; phylum Armatimonadota; class Fimbriimonadia; order Fimbriimonadales; family Fimbriimonadaceae; genus 55-13. The sequence goes on from JACMJO010000075.1 coordinate 3,538, forward strand.
GGCATCTTACGAATCGCCGTGGCATGCGGAACGTATCCTCGCTCGGTAAACCAAGCATCGAAGTCGATGGAGATCATCAGGAAGTTGACGAGTGCAAAGAACCCAACAAGAATTCTGATGACTCCCAGCGTGACCGGCGAGCCCTTGCCAAACCAGTAGCCGTCTATCTGCTTCAGCCATGCCTTCATGGATTAAAACCCTTATCCCGCCGAAGCTTGGCAGGATCTACTTGGTAGGTAAAGAATGGGACTACGGAATAAGTTGGATCGGCTGGCTTGCCAGGAGGTTCGACGGTATCGAAATTACGAATCAGGGTGACTTCCGTCGGTGGGTTGTTTGGATCGGTAAACGACTCAAGCGCAATCCGCTGGGCAACGGCTGGCCGAACCGCGGCTTGATCGTCCGAGTTTGCGTTCTCATAAAACTTTCGGTACCGCTCCTTCAGATATTTCATCGGGA